>JAMCRH010000105.1 GCA_023380515.1 Gammaproteobacteria bacterium
TTTTAATGTGGCTGCAGCGCCGGTTAAATAGCGCACCGCAGCGGTATTCATGGCAATGGCGTCGCGCTGCTCAGCAACGCCTTCACCGCGGAATACGGCCTGTAATAAACGTGCATTGTGTTCGGCGTCACCACCTTTCAGTCTGTCAATACTCGCACGCTGCAAGCCGAAATCTTCTGGCGTTAAGCTATATTCAAGGAGGTCGCTACCATTTACCTCGACAACTTGCGTCGCACCATGCAGCGCAAACTCGTCTAAGCCATTACCATGTACGACCATTGCACGCTCACAGCCGAGCATTTGCAAGGTTTCAGCTAATGGGCGGCACAGCTCAGGCGTGTAAACGCCTAATAACTGAGCGCTCGGACGGGCTGGATTAATTAACGGCCCGAGGAGATTGAACAAGGTTCGCGTTTTCAACTCTTGGCGGACGGGCATGGCATAGCGTACGCCCGGATGATAGTGCGGTGCAAACAAAAAGCAAAAGCCAACACGATCAAGTAAGTCTTTGTTCTCGTCAGGTGACAAATCAAGTGGAATGCCCATCGACTCCAGCACGTCGGCAGAGCCGGAACGGGATGAAACGCTGCGATTACCGTGTTTGGCGATTTTCATGCCCATACTCGCACAGACTAAAGCAGCTGCCGTGGAAATATTTATGGTATTGCTGCCATCGCCACCGGTACCGCAGGTGTCGGCGACTGGGTAATCCAGGGCTGGAAAGGCTTTACTGCCAGCTAATAAGGCTTTTGCTGCGCCGGCGATTTCCGCTGGGGTTTCACCGCGTACTTTTAAGGCGACGAGAATGGCGGCGATTTGGTTTTGGGTCAGTTGGCCACGAATTAAATACTGAAATAATTTTTCTGTTTCAGTAACGGACAAACATTCTCGGTTCAGTAATTTATGCAACTCACGCATGTGCAGCTCCTTTCGTGGCTGAGGGGTTAGCTGATGCTAGTTCGGATGAAACGGGTTGGGCTAAAAATTCAATACTTTGTTTCAGCAACTGGGTGCCGGCAGTCGTCATAATCGACTCTGGATGAAATTGAAAGCCGAGCACGCGATCGGTGTTTGCAGCAATAGCCATGGGAATCTGTTGCACACTGGCAATGACCTCCAACGATGACGGCACACGGATCGCTTGCAATGAGTGGTAACGAGCAACCGGGAGAGGTTGCGGTAAATTGGTGAAAATCGGATGCGGCTGACAATCCATCAGGCTGGTTTTCCCATGCATGGTTTCATGGCAACGGTCGACCACACCGCCGTACAACTCAACTAAAGCTTGGAAGCCTAAGCAAATGCCAAGCATAGGATATTTACCTTGGGCATAACGAATGACTTCGGGCATACAACCCGCTTGGCTCGGGTGACCTGGGCCGGGTGACAAGCATAAAATCACCGGACCTTGCGCGGCACAGGTTTCGAGACGTTGAATAACCGTCGCTGCACTAACGGTATTGCGGTAAATATCGAGGCTGTATCCAAGTTGTTTAAACTCGTCGACGAGGTTGTAGGTAAAACTGTCGACGTTGTCGATAAAAATAATGTGACCAGTCATGACATTGCCTCCTGCAGCTGATTCGCACGGACAATGGCTGCGATAACCGCGCTGGCTTTCTGTTCGGTTTCGTTCACTTCAGCCTCGGTGTTGGAGTCGAAGACCACACCAGCTCCGGCTTGTACAATGGCTTTTTGATTCTTAACGAATGCGGAACGAATCACAATACATGTGTCCATATCACCTTGGCCGGTTAAATAGCCAACCGCACCGCCATAACTTCCGCGCCGACTTTGTTCGGCTTGACGAATGAGGGTTGCGGCACTGACTTTTGGCGCACCAACTAGGGTGCCCATGTTCATGCAGGCGCGATACGCGTCGAGGGCATCTAAGTCTTCGCGCAAGGTTGCAACGACACGCGAAACCAAATGCATGACGTGAGAGTAGCGGTCGACTTTGAGTAAGTCAGCGACATAACGACTGCCGACCGTGGCAATGCGAGCTAAGTCATTGCGGGCAAGGTCAACCAGCATCATGTGCTCAGACATTTCTTTTGTGTCTTGGCGCAAGGCCAATTCAATTCGTGAGTCTTGGTCGGCCAGTATCGTTCCGTCTGCTGCGCGAGCCCGCGGGCGGGTTCCGGCAATCGGATAAAGCTCGACTTGGCGAGTGGCAGCGGAAAACTTCAGTGCTGACTCCGGCGAAGCGCCAAATAGTTCAAAGTCGAGGGTTTTCACATAAAACATGTATGGGCTTGGGTTGCTTTCCTTCAAGGCTGCATAACTGGCGAGTGCACCTTGGCACGGCAGATGAAATTCGCGCGCAGGAACCACCTGAAAAATATCACCCGCACGGATATGCTCTTTCATATCCTCGACAATTTCGGCATAGCGCGGTCGGTCTGGCTGGCTGAAATAATTCTTAAAATCAACGGGCTGGGTGGGTAGTTTGGTTGGCTGTGGTGCGCGTTGTGGTTGTTGTAAACGAGCCATCAGCTCACCAATCCGTTGACAAACCTGCTGGTGGCGCAGCGAAAATTGGTCGCCACCAGGAACAACACCGATAATGTCAGTCGACTGCGCTTGGTGATCAATGACCACTAAGGTTTCAGCGAGATAAAACTGATAATCCGGGCAGTCATTATTGCCTTCTGCAACATCAGGGAGTTGCTCGAAGGTGGCGAGAAGGTCATAGGCAAAGACCCCCGCAAGAAAAATCGCAAACGGTTGGTCGGTTAGGTTGTTGAGCTGCTGCTGCAGGACTCGCAACGGCGTTAAGTTACCGGGTTGCTTGAGGCGTTCGTCTTCAGTGGCCTGGGTTTCCGCCGCTGGAAAGGTGAGGCGCAAGTGACCGTCAGCGGCTGTGTTGGTCTTAATTCCCGGAACCTGCTCGGAGAGTGTCTCGTTCAACCATGGGATTAAAATTTCGCCATTGGCTGAACACGCACTGATGTCGACTTGATGACCGCGACAGACAATTCGTAATGCGGGGTCGACCAATAACAAACTTTTTAAGTTGGTGCGTGAGTTAATCTCCGCAGACTCGAGCAAAATATGCTCGCGACTACTGTCGGCAAGACAACGGAGTACTTCGACGGGGTCAGCTTGGTAACGGGTATTCAGTGAAACTGAAAAAATATCACCGAGCTTGGGTATTTCTTGTTGTTGACCTGACATTCGGTTCATCCTGCAAAACTAAACGATTTTGGGTTTGGTACTGCTGATTGCGGGATGTAAAAAAACAAGCCCGCTGGTTCGCAGCGGGCTTGTCGGTTTCTAAGCTGTCATATGAAAAGACACAGACAACAACGACCACTTACCCGCATGGGAAGTGCCACCACCAACGGTGCATGGTATTGCTTTGAGCAAAGCGTAAAGTCGTCATGTTTCGGTCCTTTCTTTCTCACTTGGAAACATTTTTTTGAGTTGTTACAAACCTTGTTTAATTCAAGACATGAATGCTGTAACACGTCGACTGCTAGAGCGCTGGTACGACTGAGTGAACAGACAAAAGGTTATACAACTTAAATAATCTTGTATGTCAAAAATAAACAGTTGCACCTTAAAACGACTTCTCGATAGTGTCAATATTAATTTTGACATTTTTCTTCGGCTTTAGTGGTAAACTTCAGCTTATAAGCAATTTATTTTGAGTGTATGTATGAGTGGGAACGCAACAGCGACAAAAATAGATCTACATTGTCACACAACCATGTCTGATGGTGAGTTAACGCCAGCGGAATTGGTGTTGCGGGCGAGCGTGATGCAAGTGGATGTCTTGGCGATTACCGACCATGACTCGGTGGCCGGCTGGCCAGCGGCTTGTGCTGCGCAAGCGAGAGTTGCGCAGCGTATGAAATTAATTCCTGGCGTCGAAATAAGTACCCGCTGGCATGGCTTTGAAATTCACATATTAGGCTGGAATTTTGATCCAGATCACCCTGAGCTGACCGCTTTATTGGCACGCCAACAAGCCTGTCGCAAGGAACGTGCTGAGGCAATTCGTGAGAAGTTAATTAAGCAAGGTATTGCCAGCAATGACTTGCCTGTAGTTGCTGGCGACTCGGCCGCTGTTTTGACCCGTTTGCACTTTGCCGAAGCCTTAGAGCGTCATGGTTATGTGAGTGACGTGCAGCAAGCGTTTGACCGCTACCTCGGTAAAGGCCAATGTGCTTATGTTGCACCAAATTGGTGCAGTATCGACGAGGCGGTGACCGCTATTCGAGCTGCGGGTGGTTCGTCTTCGATTGCTCATCCGTTGGCTTATGATCTCAGCAACAAATGGCTGCGCAAACTCGTTATTGAATTTAAAGAAAATGGCGGTGACGCCCTTGAAGTCAGTATGTCGCAACAAGGGCCAGCACAACGGCAATGGTTAACTGAATTAGCGACGGACTATGAGCTACTCGGAAGCGTTGGCTCAGACTTTCACAAGCCCAGTCGATTTCGAGAGCTGGGGCGTAATTTAAATTTGCCAGAAAGTGTTCAGCCGGTCTGGTATGACTGGGCAAATATGCAATAATGACCAAGCATTTAAGTGAGTTAGAAAGTCAAAAGGGGACGTCCTTCATGAGTCAGTTTTTTCAGGTTCATCCAGATAATCCGCAAGTGCGGTTGTTGCAGCAGGCTGCTGACATAGTGCGCGCCGGTGGGGTGATCGTGTATCCGACCGACTCAGGCTACGCATTGGGCTGTCAGATACAGAATAAAGATGCGGTTGAGCGTATTTTGCGCATTCGTCAGCTCGGTAGCGAACATAATTTTACGTTGGTTTGTCGGGACCTTTCCGAGTTGTCAATTTATGCCAAAGTTGGCAACCAGGCATTCCGTTTATTGAAGAATAATACGCCGGGTCCGTACACCTTTGTGTTGCGCGGTACGAAAGAAGTGCCGAAGCGTTTATTAAATCCGAAACGTAAAACGATTGGTTTGCGGGTACCCGATAATCGAATTGCTCAAGGTTTGTTGGCTGAGCTTAATGAGCCACTGATGTCGACGACCATGATTTTTCCGGGCGAAGAGTTTGCTGAGCCCGATCCATACGAAATTCGCTTACGCTTAGAAAAGTTGGTCGACCTCATTATCGACGGTGGCCACTTGATGGAGAAGCCAACCACGGTTGTGGATATGGTCGACGACGAGATTGAAGTGATTCGGGTTGGTGAAGGCGATCCATCGCCGTTTAATTAAGGCATGGGTTGATGAGTGCTCGAGCAAGAGCAAGATTGATTTTCAGTGGATAGTCATTTGGCAGAAATAGAAACCATAACGGATGAACAAGCATTGATTGACACCCAGCATTCATTACCGCTGGGTTTTGTCCGTGGTGAGCCAATTTTTGATCAGCCCGAAGACTTGTATATTCCGCCGGAAGCATTGGAGCTCATGCTGGATTTATTTTCCGGGCCGATGGACTTACTGCTGTATCTGATTCGTCGGCAGAAAATGGATATTCTTGATCTGCCGATTTTGAAAATTACCGAGCAGTACATGGTCTACGTGGACATGATGCGCGAGCTCAAGTTGGAGTTGGCGGCGGACTATTTATTAATGGCAGCTATGCTCGCTGAAATTAAAAGCCGCATGTTGTTGCCACAGAAGCACGATGATGACGACGACGAGGGTGACCCGCGCGCCGAATTGGTGCGGCGTTTACAGGAGTACGAAATTGTTCGTGCTGGTGCCCAACAACTGGATGAACAGCCGCAGCAAGAACGTGATTATTTTGTTGCTCAGGCGTACACCGACGCACGTGACTTTGCGGGGCAAACGCCCGCGGAGGTTTCTTTAGAGGAAATAGGCTTGGCGTTGGCAAAAGTGATGCAGCTTGTGGAAGTGCAAGCGCATCATCAAATTAAACGCGAGCACTTGTCGACCCGCGAACGAATGTCGATTATTCTCAGTCGGCTCGACGACCAAGGAAGTTTAGAGTTTCAACAGCTGTTTTCACCAGAGGAAGGGCGCTCCGGTGTTGTAGTGAGCTTTTTAGCCTTATTGGAATTGAATAAAGAAGGCTTGATTGTATTGACGCAAGCGGAAAACTTTTCGCAACTATACGTGCGGAAAGCGACACGGGTCGATGCAAGCCCATGGCAACAGGACGAATCGCGTGATTTCTGAACAGCAGCTCAAACAACTTATTGAAGCCGCGGTTTTTACTGCGGAACAACCTGTGACTGTCGACCAATTGTTGTCGGGGGTATTGGCGAATTTTTCGTTAAACCGACCGCGAGTGCGCCAAGCGCTTGAAGCACTACAAAATGATTATCGCGACCGCGGTATTGAGTTAGTCGAGGTCGCATCTGGCTATCGTTTTCAAACTCGGGCTGAATTAGCACCGGCACTGGTGCATATGTGGCCAGAGCGGGCGCCTCGTTATTCAGCTGCCTTACTTGAGACCTTGGCGCTGATTGCGTGGCGACAACCGGTCACGCGCGGTGAAATTGAAGCAGTACGTGGGGTTTCAGTTAGCACCCAGATTATGAAAACCTTGCAAGAACGGGGCTGGGTGAAAATCGTCGGACACAAAGAAGTGCCCGGTCGGCCAGCGCTGTATGCAACAACGAAAGCATTTTTAGATTATTTCTCGTTAACGTCTATCAGTGATCTGCCTGCTTTAGCACAAGAGCGTCCAGAATTGATTGATATTGATGAGGCAGCTGGGCCACAAAGTGGCCAAGCCGAGTTACTTACAGACACGCGGGAGCGTGACGCAGAAGAGGAAACCAAAGCGTGAAAGAGACCGAAAAGTTACAAAAAGTGTTAGCACGGTCAGGGCATGGCTCACGACGTGAAATTGAAGCCTTAATTAGTGAAGGGCGGATTCGCGTAAACGACCATATTGCCACATTAGGTGAGCGAGTCGAACCTGATGCCGTGATTCGCATTGACGGTCATAAAGTGAAAACGCGCGACGCTGAAGAGCAGCATTGTCGGGTTTTGTTGTACCACAAGCCGGAAGGCGAGTTGGTGACCCGCAAGGACCCAGAAGGGCGTGCGACGGTATACGAGCGTTTACCACCACTTAGTGGTGCGCGCTGGATTGCAATTGGTCGACTCGATATCAATACCTCGGGACTTTTGCTTATGACAACCGATGGTGAACTTGCCAATCGGATGATGCACCCCAGTTACGAAGTTGAGCGTGAATACGCTGTACGGGTGTTTGGCGAAGTAACCGAGAGCCAGATTCAAAAACTGCTGAAGGGTGTTGAGCTAGAAGACGGCATGGCACGCTTCAAGAAGATTCGTCGCCGTGGTGGCGAAGGTTTGAACCAGTGGTTCCACGTTATTTTGACTGAAGGACGCAACCGTGAAGTTCGGCGCCTGTGGGCGTCGCAAGGCTTAACGGTTAGTCGCTTGATTCGAGTGCGCATGGGTGAACTGACACTGCCGAAAGGGCTAGTGCAAGGCGGCTGGATGGAGCTGCCAATGACCGATGTGAACTATTTGCGCAAGCTGGTGGAACTGGATCCGATTGAGTCGGCACCAGTGATTACCATTGAAGATCAAGAGCGGGCGTTGAAGCGCGCACGTAAAGCTCAGCGCAAACGGCACAATCAGCGCCCTGAGCGCAGCGATAAAAAACATGAGCGCGGTGATCGAAAGCCTGAGCGCGGCGATAAAAAGCCTGAGCGGGCGGCAAATAAAAAACATGAGCGGTCAGAAGGTGCTGGCAAAACCGGGGCAAAAAAACCGCAAAACGCGCGCGGTGGTAAAAAGCCGAACACAGCGAAAAAGCCAACGCGAGCGGGTAGTGGGCGTGCAGCGCCAAGCAGTGGCGAAGCTGCTAGCAAGCGCGAAGCTCCGCGAAAAAAAGATACCAAACGTAGTCATGGGAAGGGTCAGCAGTAATGTTAGCAACAGAGTGGCAAGCAGCAGCAAGTGTTTGGTTACGTTGGCCAAGTCGTAGCGATATTTGGCCGCAGCGAGGCGCTGCTGCGCAAGATGAATTATGTGGCTTAATTCAAGCGCTCATTGAACGCCAAGTACCGGTTAATTTGCAAGTACAACCGGCCAGTTTTACTGACGCAGAAACGCGTCTGCGTGAACAGCTTGGGCAACTTGCTGATGCTGCATTATTGAAGCTGCATGAATGTGACTTTGGTGAGATTTGGTTGCGTGATTGCGCGCCATTCTTGACCAAAGCTGCAAGCGGAGAATGGCAGGCGTTGGCCTATGAATTTGATGGCTGGGGCGGCATTGATGACCAATTTGCCAAAGATTTACAAGCGCGCGACTGGCTTGCCGAAGCCCTGCAACTACCGCTGACATCGCGTTCAATGGTGCTTGAAGGTGGTGCGATTCATCATGACGGTGAAGGCACCGCACTGTTATGCACCGGGAGCATTCTTTACCGTCAGGGTAACCAAGGCCTAACAGCGAAAGTGTTGGCAGAAGAGTTAAAAGAGTCGCTCGGCTTGAGTACGATTTTAACCCTCCCTGGACGCCTAAATGCCGATGAAACCGGTGGCCACGTTGATAATTTGGCTTGCTTTGTTCGCCCCGGTGAAGTGGTGATGGCGATGACTCAAGACGCCTCGCATCCAGATTACGCAACCTGTCGGCGAGTGTATGACTATTTACAGGAAGCTCGTGATGCACAAGGCCGGCCACTGAAAATTCATACGTTGCCTTTACCGCGTTCACCGCGTTTGTCGGCGGCGGAAGGTGCCAGCATCGAACACCGCCATGGAATTCGCAAACGTATTGCCGGTATGGCCTTGATGGCGACCTACGTGAACTTTTTACGGGTTGAATTGCCTGACCAGAAGCTGATTATTTTGCCAGGTTTTGGTTTACCAACCGATGAGCAAGCACAACGACAAATGCAGGCAATCATGCCCGATCACGAAGTGTTGGTGCTGCCAGCTCGGGCATTAGTTGTTGGCGGCGGCGCTTGGCACTGCGCAAGTTTTGTTGCGCCGATTTAGTTAGATGAAGTCCTTTCGGGCAATGGCATGTTTGTCGGCAGCTGTGTCGACAGCTGTGTCGATAGCGAGGAGATAAGTCATGCAACAACGTTTGGTGGTTTTGTTAGCCCTTGTTTTACCATTGCTGGCAGCTTGTCAGCCAGACTCTCAGTCGGCAACGACGAGTGAAGCGGCATATATTGAAGTGCAAGGTACAGGTGTGGCATTAGCGGTTCCGGATCGGGTCAGCATGGTTTTCGTCATTGAAGCCGAAGGTGATGACCTGGTGGCACTGAAGCAACAAGTGGATCGCACGACTGTGAGCATGCTTGATTTGTTTACCGCCATGGATATTCCGCGTCAGCAAATTCGCTCGTGGCAAGTGAGCGTACAACCGCAATACCACTACCTCGAACGGGAACGGGTGTTTGCGGGCTATTCGGTTTCACGCGACCTACAAGTCACGTTCGACGAAGTAGACCGCTTTGATGAGATTCTCGACACTGCCTTGCAAGCGGGTATTGGCAATCTGAGCCGAGTGAATTTTTCCGTCTCTGAACCAGCGCCATTGCATGCTGAAGCACGCGCTGCTGCCATTGAACATGCACGCTCGAAAGCCGAACAAATGGCGACGCTAGCGGGTCGCAAGTTAGGCCCAGCGGTGCAAGTTCGCGAACAAGGCGGTCATGCTGAGCGCATTTTAGTGACGGGTTCACGGATGATGGCGGCGGATACAAGTGCGACAGAAGCGGGTGAGCAAGAGATTCGCGCGCAAGTGTTTATTCGCTTTGCACTTGTTGATTGATTTCTGTTAGGACGCGTTGCTGCGAATCACTGCCGCGAATAGCTGCAAACGAGAATGGCCGCCAAATCTATGCTTAGGCGGTGTTGAGAATGAAGTGTTGCGTATGATCAGACAGCCGAAAGATCCGGAAGACGAAACAGTTATTGAACAGCGGGCTGTGCAGCTGTTGAGTCGGCGCGAGCAGAGTGAGTATGAGTTGGTGCAAAAGCTCTGCCAACGCGGCTTTGCAAAAGAAGCCGTGCAGCGTGTGGTGGCGAAACTGCAAGAGCGCCGTTGGCAGTCTGATCAACGTTTTGCTGAGATGTTTTATCGCAGTCGTGTCGAACAAGGCCATGGGCCGATAAAAATTAAAGCAGAAATGCAACAGCGGGGAATTGCGGCAGCAACTATCGACGAGATATTTAGCAGTGCGGAAACGGACTGGGTGGCGTTGGCGACCGACCGCTATTTACGTAAATTCGGAGCGGCTAAACTGAGCCAGCTGGAGCCAAAAGAGCGAGCAAAACGCCAACGTTTTTTGGCGCAACGTGGCTTTAGCGCAAATCACGTGTATGCAGCTGAAGCAGCCGCTCAGGAAAGCCTCGAGAATGCCGACTAAGCGGCTGTTTTCTCGCTCGCCGCTATGCTAATCTTTACCCCCTGATAAAATACAAACCAACGTAAATCAATGCTAACCGAGAGCAGGAAACACGTTTTATGAGTATGAGTAGTGCCGAAATTCGAACGGCGTTTTTAGAGTTCTTCAAAGAGCGCGGCCACCAAATCGTGCCAAGTTCGTCCCTAATTCCAGGTAACGATGCGACGTTGTTATTCACCAACGCCGGCATGGTGCCGTTTAAAGACGTGTTTTTAGGCACTGATAAGCGTGACTATACGCGAGCAACAAGCTCACAGCGTTGCGTGCGCGCAGGTGGTAAGCATAACGATCTCGAGAACGTTGGTTATACAGCACGCCATCATACTTTCTTTGAAATGCTTGGAAATTTCAGTTTCGGTGATTATTTCAAACGTGAAGCCATTGGTTATGCATGGACGTTCTTAACCGAGACCTTGCAGTTACCGAAGGAAAAGCTTTGGGTGACTGTGTTCGAAGAAGATGACGAAGCTTACGAGATTTGGGCAAAAGAAATCGGCGTGCCGGAAGATCGGATTAGCCGCATTGGTGCCAAAGATAACTTTTGGCAAATGGGCGATACGGGCCCATGTGGTCCGTGCTCGGAGATTTTCTATGACCACGGTGAAGACGTGTGGGGCGGCCCTCCGGGTACTCCGGAAGAAGACGGTGACCGTTACATTGAAATTTGGAACCTCGTATTCATGCAGTACAACCGTCAAGCAGACGGGACGCTCGATCCACTGCCGAAGCCGTCAGTCGACACCGGTATGGGGTTAGAGCGGATTGCTGCGGTATTACAACATGTGCATTCAAACTACGAAACCGACACGTTTGTTGCCCTAATTAAAGCGGCCGCAGCAGCGGTCGGTACGGAAGATTTGCAAGCGCAATCATTACGTGTCATTGCCGACCATATTCGCTCGTGTTCGTTCTTGATTGCTGATGGCGTGTTGCCTTCCAATGAAGGCCGCGGTTATGTGCTGCGGCGGATTATTCGCCGAGCTGTCCGACATGGCTCGAAACTGGGCGCTGAAGGCCCATTCTTCCATAGCTTAGTAGCTGAACTGGTGCGCTTGATGGGCGACGCTTATCCAGAGTTAGTCAGTGCACAAGGGCGAATTGAGAAAGCACTCTTGCAAGAAGAGCAACAGTTCGCGCGCACCTTACAGCGTGGCATGAGCTTGCTTGAAGATGCAGTTGCCGACCTCCCCGAAGGCGGCGTGCTCGCCGGTGACGTCGTGTTTAAACTGTATGACACCTATGGCTTCCCATATGACTTAACTGCAGATATTTTGCGTGAGCGTGGCTTTGGCCTCGACCAAGCCGGCTTTGAAGCCGCCATGGCCGAGCAGCGTGCACGTGCGCAACAAGCGTCGCAGTTTGGTGAAGACTACAATGCGCGTTTAAGTGCCGAAACGACAAGTTCGTTCTCTGGTTACAGTGAATACGAAGGCCAAGCGACGATTACCGAAATTTTCCGCGATGGCGAAGCGGTGCAAACTTTAGCGGCGGGTGAAGCCGGTATTGTGGTCTTAGACCAAACGCCTTTCTACGCGGAAAGTGGTGGTCAGGTTGGTGACGTGGGTGTGTTTGAAATTGATGGTGAGCCAGTATTTACCGTCAATGACACCCAGTACATTGGCAAGGCAATCGCGCACCATGGTGTGAGCGATGTTGAACTGACAGTAGGGCAGTCTTTGACTGCGGTGGTTGACGATGAGCGCCGTTGGGCGATTCGCCGCAATCACTCAGCAACGCATTTAATTCATGCAGCTCTGCGGAATATTTTGGGTGATCACGTTGCCCAGAAAGGCTCGTTGGTTGATGAACAACGTTTGCGTTTCGATTTTGCCCATTCACAAGCGGTCAGTAACGACGAGTTGCGAGCAATTGAAGCCCAAGTGAACGAACAGATTCGTTTGAACTTACCACTCACGACCGATTTATTGCCGATTGAAGAAGCGAAAGCGCGTGGCGCCATGGCGTTGTTTGGTGAGAAGTACGACGACGAAGTACGCGTGGTGCAAATGGGTGATTATTCGCTTGAGCTGTGCGGTGGTACGCATGTCAATCGCACCGGTGATATTGGTAGTTTCCGTGTCACCACTGAAGCGGGTATCGCGTCTGGTGTTCGTCGTATTGAAGCGGTGACCGGCGCTGGTGCAGTAGCGTATACACAAGCACAGCAACAACAGTTACAAAAGGTTGCGGGTTTATTTAAGGCCGATCCAGCCGCAGTGAGCGAACGAATTGAACAAATGCTCGCACGCCAAAAGCAGCTGGAGAAAGAGCTCGGTGAGCTGCAACGGCAGATGTCGCAGCAAGCTGGTGCTTCACTTATCGATAGTGCGCAAGAGATTGCCGGTGTGAAAGCCATTATTGCGGAAGTTACCAATACGGAAGCAAAGGCCTTGCGGGAAATGGTCGATGACTTAAAAAATCGTTTAGGCTCTGGAATTGTCTGTCTTGGTTTGCGCCAAGGCGATAAAGTCAGCTTAATTGTTGGGGTAACGAATGACCTCACCAAGCAAGTAAAAGCCGGTGAGTTGGTGAATTATATCGCCAACCAAGTGGGCGGTAAGGGCGGTGGTCGCCCTGATATGGCTCAGGCAGGTGGTACTGATGCAAGCCAGTTAGATACCGCGCTAGCGAGCGTGACGCCATGGTTGCATGAAAAATTAGGTTAATTGCATAAAAGCTGAGCCTCTGGTTCAGCTTTTTTCTAATTATTGCGGAAAAATTTGGCCATTACAGTGACCTAACTTGACCGATTGTTCGTATTTTGCGTGATAATTAAACGAAAGTGCTATCGCCTTATTTTTATTATTGATAAACTTAACATCTCACTTGGACAAGTGACTGTTATGGAATAGGGACGAATTCAAAGGAGCGGGTAAATGTTAATATTAACGAGACGTGTTGGTGAAACCCTCATGATCGGTGACGATGTGACCGTGACTGTTTTGGGCGTGAAAGGAAACCAAGTACGAATTGGTGTGAATGCACCGAAAGATGTGTCTGTTCACCGTGAAGAAATTTATATGCGGATTCAGGCCGAAAAAGATAACAAATCTCCAGGAAACGAATAGGTCAACCTATCGGTTTTGCCGTAAAAAACGGCAGAGTGATTAAATAAAACGCATTTGAACCATTAGTTTTAAAAAAGCGTTTGACATGCTCGCTCAAATCGCTATCATTCGTGCCCATCAAGACGCGGTGAGGTGGCCGAGAGGCTGAAGGCGCTCCCCTGCTAAGGGAGTATAGGGTTTGTAGCCCTATCGAGGGTTCGAATCCCTCCCTCACCGCCAGTTTCTAAAGTACGTGCAACTTCGGTTGTAACGGCCGCA
>JAMCRH010000106.1 GCA_023380515.1 Gammaproteobacteria bacterium
CAGTTGTTGGCTTACCATACAGCGGTCATCCGGGGTACAGATGTGGATCAGCCCAGAAACTTGGCTAAATCAGTTACGGTGGAGTAAGTAAGAGCGCGATGTGACCAAATCAACGTGTTGACTTGGTCGCATCTTGCTAACTACCTCATTACATGATGTCTGCGTTGCGTTCGCCACGTTCATAAACGACATGAGCGCGACCAACCAGTAACGGATCAATTTTGCCAATCTTTTCGATGTCTTTACCCGTATAGGGTAGTTTGCGTAGCACATAGCGCATGGCATTCAAGCGAGCACGTTTTTTACAGTCCGATTTAATGACCGTCCAAGGGGCATCGGCGGTATCAGTGTGTACAAACATCGCCTCTTTAGCCTTGGTGTAGTCGTCCCATTTGTCGAGTGAGGCGAGATCAATTGGGCTGAGTTTCCATTGTTTTAAGGGATGCATTTCTCGTTCTTTAAAGCGGCGACGCTGTTCTTCTTGGCTAACGGAGAACCAAAATTTAATCAAATGTACGCCACTTCGAGTTAGGTGACGTTCAAATTCGGGTGCTTGGCGCATAAACTCGTTGTATTCTTCATCGGTGCAAAATCCCATAACACGCTCAACGCCTGCACGGTTGTACCAAGAGCGATCAAATAGTACGATTTCGCCAGCTGAAGGGAGATGAGAAATGTAACGTTGGAAATACCATTGTCCGCGTTCGAGTTCGGTGGGCTTTTCTAGGGCAACGACATGAGCGCCACGCGGATTGAGGTGTTCCATCATGCGTTTAATGGTGCCGCCTTTGCCAGCAGCATCACGCCCTTCGAATAAAATGACCACTCGCTGCCCTGTTTCTTTCACCCATGCCTGTAATTTGAGCAATTCGACTTGAAGTAGGTATTTTTGTTTCTCGTAGCTACGACGAGACAAGAGGTGTTTATAGGGGTAACGACCTTCGCGCCAATCTTCTACTAGCAGATCATCATTATGAATTTGCTTGTTGAGTGAGCTTTTAGGCTCGTCAAGCATTAAGGCATTTCGCAAGGCTAGTGCGTCGTCGGGAGAAGCACCTTCCATCAGTGTGCGCAGTACTTGAGCGATTTCTTGTATGTCGCGCGTGTCTTTAGAGCGTAGGATGTCTTCAACGGCCGCCGATTTAGAAGCACGAGCAGCACTGATTTTTTCGTTGACGGCAAAGTTTTCTATGTTGTTGCTGTCATAACTCGGTGGCACGTCGCCCAGTGAAGTATTGCGTGGTGGTGTTTTTTGTCTGAGTGAAGCCATTTTTTCCTCATAGATATTGGGGTTAAGGGTTAATGTTTCATTTTTATTACAAGTGCATACAAATTACAAGCCTTGTTGTCGTTTTTAACTTGAATTCTTGATAAAGAATAAGGTAGGGTAATTTCACAACTTTGTCGCTTATAATGTCACAATTCGAGTTTAATTGAGTCAGCATACAGGGTGATGCGTTTAGCTTTATATAAAGACGACATCCTAACGCTTGATCATATGAGCAGTGGTTAGCCTATGTCGTTTTCTGTATCTCCTTATCTTCGTCTCATGCGTCTAGATAAACCCGTTGGTACTTATCTTGTTTTGCTACCTGCGCTAATGGCGCTATGGTTAGCGTCTGAAGGTGTTCCACCATTATGGGAATTGGCTGTTTTTGTGCTTGGTGCTTTTGTCATGCGTTCAGCGGGATGTGTCATTAACGACTATGCTGACCGTGATTGGGATGGCGCGGTGGCGCGTACCTGCGATCGTCCGTTGGCTTGTGGTGAGGTGTCACCTAAAGCGGCATTGATGCTATTTGTCGGGTTATTGCTCTTGGGCGGTCTACTGGTGCTGACCTTGCGCTTTGAGGTTTTGCTGTGGGCGTTGGGGGCGATTTTTTTAGCGACACTTTACCCCTTCACCAAGCGTTGGGTTTACTATCCACAACTGTTTTTGGGTTTAGCCTTTGCTTGGGCTATTCCGATGGGATTTGTGGCGGTGTTGGGTGAAATGCCTGTTGCAGGCTGGTGGTTGTTTGCGGTGACGGTGATATGGGCACTCATTTATGATACTTGGTATGCCTTAGTTGATCGTGATGATGATTTGAAAGTAGGCATTAAATCGACAGCGATTTTGTTTGGGCGTTATTTAGGCGTTATCATGGCCTTACTCATGCTGCTCATGTTATGGTTATTACTTCAGCTGGGTCAGGCCTTTGCTTTATCATGGTTGTGGTCGTTAGCCGTATTGTTGGTTGCGCTTCACTTTGCTTGGCAACTTTGGTTGGTACGAGAGGGTGAAAAAGAAGCCGCTTTTCGGGCCTTTAAATCGAATATTTGGATAGGAGTGATGTTATGGTTAGGCGTGGTCTTATCGTATCTTTAATGATGTTGTTGGGTGTGGGCTTAGTCTTTGGAATGAGTGCTTGTACGCAAGAATCACAAAATCAAATTTCGCGTAGTATTCAAAACTGGACAGGCACCAATGGCGTCGTTGAAGTCTATGCAGGTGAAAAAGTGGTGCGTCGTTTCATTCAGGTGGATAAGTTATCGACTGCTTACGGTACCAGTGATGGTCAGGCGCGTCCTTACCGATTTGGGTACGGTGTGTTGGATGAAAACCTGAATTTTGTTAAAGACCCTGAAGAGAAAAAGGTCTATTTTGAATTGGGTGAATACACGGCACAGTATATTTTCTTCGAGAGTCCCCGTTAATGCGTCCTAGTTGTGTCATTGCGTTGCATGGTTTGGGTGCTGATGGTAGCGACTTAATGCCCTTACAGCAGATGATGGGTATGGAAGACGTGCCTTGGTTGTTTCCCAATGCGCCAGAGCTATCTGTTACCGCCAATATCGGTATGCGTATGCCCGCTTGGTTTGATATTTTAGGCTTTAATCCGACCGATCCAGTCGATCAGCAAGGCATTGCCTTAAGTGCTGCTAGGGTTCATGCTTTGATTGATGAGCAAGTGGTTCTGGGCGTTGATGCGAGTCGTATTGTGTTGTTGGGTTTTTCGCAGGGTGGGGTGGTTGCCTTGCATGCGGCTTTGTCTGGCAATCAGTGTGTTGGTGCGGTTGTGGGGCTATCGACTTGGTTGCCGGCAACGGATGCTTTAGTGTCTGTTTCTGCAGCACAGCAACAAACGCCCGTTTGGTTAGGTCATGGGCGTTTCGATAACATTGTGCCTATGGCAGCGCATGAGCGCGCTAAGGTGAAATTAAGCGAGTTAGGGGTAAGGCAGGTTGTCAGTGCGAGTTATCCGATGGCGCACAGTATTTTGCCTGAAGAATTGGACGATGTCACCGCTTGGTTGGCGAGTTTGTAAGGTGCAAAATAAAGCCGCTCAATGGAGCGGCTTCAAGAAGATTGGGCGGTGCTTTGCTTAGCCAAAATGACAAACGTAATGCACGTCTTCACTCACGTCGATAACAAATTTACCATTTTCCGGTACGGAGAAGGTGAAAGCACCTTCGAAGCTTTGCCAGTCGCCGTCATTGATACTGACTTTACCTTTACCTTGCAGTAATTCCATGATTTCGGGTACACCGACATTAAATGTCAGTATTGAGGGTAAAATCACGCCGACACTTTTACGCGTGCCGTCGGCAAAAGTGACGGTGTGACTGACGCATTTGCCATCAAAATAGACATTGGCGGTTTTGCCAACAGAAACTTGCTCAAAAGTATTGCTCATATAAACTCCAAATGCTGTCAATTTGCTGATGTAAATCGACAATGTTTTTTAAAAAATAAGTTTGGTAATGTGTTTTGTGCGCTAGAATACAACAAAAACTTCCTGCTTGATAGGATTTATGATGGAGAGTGTCTCATGGCGTTAGCAATCGGTGATCTTTTGATCCAGGCAGTGGAGCAAATTCCTATTGGCGTTGTGATTAGTGATTTAGATCGTAAAGCGGTTTACGTCAATCCGTTCGTGTCTCAGATGTCGGGATACAACAAGCAAGAGTTGTTAGGTCAAAATCTTGGTCATCTTTTGCAAGGTCCTTTGTCGGATAGTGATACGATGCGTTATATGTCAGCCATGCTGGCTAAGCAGCAAGGCTTCTCTGTTGAAATCGTCAATTATCACAAAAATGGCACGCCTTATTGGATACAGTTGGACGTAGAGCCGATTGCTGATCTTTCGGGCGTTGTTGGATTCATTGGTATTCAAACAAATATTGAAAAACGCAAACGGATCGAATCCGATGTCGAGTATCAAAGCAAGTTGCTGAAAACGGTCATTGACGAAATGCCGGATGTGCTGGTTTTGAAGGATGCGTTGGGTAAGTTTTTGCTTTGTAATCGTACGGTAGCTCAGCTTTATCAAACCGAACCAGAGGATATGGTTGGTAAAGATGATGGTGATTTTGGTGTCCCTAAAGAGCTTAATGATAAATTTCGTGAGAACGTCTTATCCATTATGGCCAAGGGCGAGACAGAGATTGTTTACGAAGACTCGCGCGATGCGGTGACGGGTGAGATTAGACATTTCAAATCCATTAAAAAACCCTTCAAAGATTTAGCGGGGCAGAATCAAATTCTCGTTATTGCTCATGATATTACCGAGGTGGTGGTAGCACGGCAGCTCGCTCAGGAAAGTGAAGCGCGTTTGAATAGTGTGTTGGAAGTTACCAATGAAGGAATTTGGGACTGGGATATCACGACAGGAAAAGTCATTCACAATCGACAATGGTTTCGTATTTTAGGTTATATGGATGATCGTACGGAAGGCAGCCTAGCCAATTTCAAACAGCATATTCATCCTGACGACTTAGCACAGGTAACACACGTATTAGAGCAACATCTGGCAGGTCAAAGCGAATATTACTATTCGGAACATCGCATGCTGGATGCCAATGGTGAGGTTATTTGGGTTGCGGATAGGGGCCGAGTATTCGAGCGCGATGAACAGGGGCGACCTGTTCGAATGTTGGGAAGTTGCACCAATATCAGTGATCGTAAGCTGAGCGAATTAACCTTATTGCAGGCAAAGAAAGCCGCTGAAGCAGCTAATCAAGCGAAAAGTCAATTTCTGGCGAACATGAGTCATGAAATTAGAACACCGATGAATGGTGTGATTGGTATGACTTCATTGTTGTTAACCACCCCTCTAACGGGTGAACAGCATGAGTATGTTAAGACCATTAAGACCAGTGGTGATGCGCTGCTCGCTGTGATTAATGATATTTTGGATTTTTCTAAAATTGAGGCGGGTAAGGTTACGCTTGATGTTCAAACTGTGGATGTTCAGCAGCTGCTTTATTCAACCTTGGATTTATTCAGACCACAATGCAATGCGCGTAATCTGAGTTTAAGCATCGCTGTCGATGATCGTGTTCCCAAATTAATGAAGGGTGATACGGGACGTTGGCGTCAGATACTGACAAATTTGGTCGGCAATGCCGTTAAGTTTACGCGACAAGGTGGTATTTCTGTTCAATTGAGTCTGGTCTCGGTTGATGGGCTTAGTTTGCTGAAAACTTCGGTTAAAGATACGGGTATTGGCATCTCAGAAACGGATATCCAAGACCTATTTCAACCCTTTAAGCAAGTGAGTACGGGTAATGCTCGTGCTTTTGGTGGCACAGGGCTGGGCTTGTCCATTAGTCGTGAATTAGCGCATTTGATGGGCGGTGATTTGGGCGTCACGAGTGTATTAGGTGAGGGTTCGGAGTTTTGGTTTACCGTTAATTTCGCACCTGTTCAAGATCAGGGAGCCTTCAGTGATTCAGCTCAGTCTGAGCAAGCACAGATTGAAGCGCCCAAAATTTTATTGGTTGAAGACAACATCATTAACCAAAAGATTGCGCAAGCCATGTTGACTAAGCTAGGGTATCAAGTGGATACGGTTGTTAATGGTGAAGAGGCGGTGAATCAACTGCAACGCGTGAGCTACCCATTGGTGCTGATGGATTGTCAAATGCCCGTTATGGATGGCTATGAGGCGACTCGGTTAATTCGCAGCGGCATGGATGGTAAAATTCTCAATCCTAATGTGCCCATTCTTGCCTTGACGGCGAATGTGGTGCAAGAGGATCGTGATGCCTGCTTCGCTTGTGGTATGGATGACTTTATGTCTAAACCGGTAAGTTTGTCCGTGTTGGATCAAACTATCAGCAAATGGTTATCCCAGTCCAAGTAGACTCACTAATCTTTGGGTGGTAAGGCTCTGGCCAGCGTCAGTAAGTGTAGGCGTGTCACGCCTGCACGGATTAATAGTTGGGTGCAACTTTGGGCTGTAGTACCCGTAGTATAAACATCGTCGATCAGTAAAGCATGCTGATGTCCCTTCAATGCTTGTTCGTTGACAGAAAATGCGCCTAGCAAATTCTGTTGTCGTGCCGCTTTATCCAAACCCGCTTGGCTATCGGTAAGATGGTCTCGCTTTAGTGCGTGTTCTAACAGTGGGAGTTTTAGCACGCGGCTGGCGGTTCTAGCCAGTTGATAGGCGGTGTTAAAACCGCGCTTACGCAATTTATGCGGATGCATGGGTACGGCAATGATGGCCGTCGCTTCTGTTGTGAATTCGGTCGCTTCAATCCAGTCGTAGAAAGCTTCGCACAGCAAGCGTTCTGCTGAGCCTTGCTTGCCGTATTTCCAGCGTCGCATCAATTGCGTTACCGTACCATCATAAACGAAGCAACTCTGTGCTGTTTGCCAATGAGGTGGTTGCTTGGTGCACTGTGCGCAGACGCTATGGTCATCGTTGGGTAGGGCGCAGAGCGGACAAGCCGTATCAATGACATGAACGTCGGCGACGCAGCCAGCGCAGAGTTCATCTTGATCTGCCGTGGCACCGCAGAGTTGGCAGTGGGGTGGGAGCAGGAATCTTTCGAGCCAGTTCATGTTAGCCTCGTGTTTAAGGTAAAATAGGCAATTACACGCACATTATAAAGGAATGCAGCATGGCATTAGGCGATATTCGTCACGACTGGACGTTAGAAGAAGTGCAAGCGCTACTTCAACAACCGTTTAACGATTTGATCTTTCAAGCGCAAACGGTACACCGTCAGCATTTTGATGCCAATAGCGTGCAAACCTCGACGTTGCTCAATATCAAAACCGGTGGCTGTGCCGAAGACTGCTCATACTGTTCACAAAGTGCCCGTTACGATACTGGCTTAGAAAAAGAGCAGATGATGCAGTTGGAAGAAGTGCTGAGCAAAGCGAAAGCAGCGAAAGACAGTGGCGCTACCCGCTTTTGCATGGGAGCAGCTTGGCGTAATCCGAATGCAAAAGATTTCGAGTTGGTGCTGGCTATGGTACGTGGCGTCAAAGACTTAAATATGGAAGCCTGCTGTACACTGGGTATGCTCAATGACGATCAGGCAGCTCGCTTAAAAGAAGCCGGATTGGATTATTACAATCACAATCTAGATACCTCGGAAGCCTATTATCCGCAAGTCATTACTACGCGCAGTTTCCAAGACCGCTTGGATACCTTAGCGCGGGTGCGTGAGCAGGGCATGAAAGTTTGTTCGGGTGGCATTATTGGTCTCGGCGAAGGTGAGGGCGATCGCGCCCAATTATTACGTACCTTTGCTAACCTGCCCGAACATCCGCATTCGGTGCCCATTAATCTGTTGGTGCCCATTGAAGGTACGCCATTAGCCGATATGCGCGGTAAAACCGATCCATTTGAATTTATTCGCGTCATTGCAGCGGCTCGCATTATGATGCCCGCTTCTTATGTACGTTTATCGGCAGGTCGAAGTTCAATGAGTGATGAGACTCAAGCACTGTGTTTTTTAGCCGGTGCTAACTCCATTTTCTACGGAGAAAAATTGCTCACTGCTGATAACCCCGATGCACAACATGACCGCTTATTGTTTAAGCGTCTGGGCTTAACGCAAGCAGCGAGTGGTTGTTAAGTCGCCATGTCATTGCGTTGGCAGCAGCGACTGACCGAACGTCAACAACAGCGACAGCAACTGGGCTTGTGGCGGTCGCGTCCATTGCTCACCAGTGCGCCAGGGGTGCGTGTACAGGTTAATGGTCAGTGGCTCATTAATTTTGCCAGTAACGATTACTTAGGCTTGGCTGAATCGCCAGACTTGCCCCTGTTGGCGCAAGGCCTGCACCAAGAAGCTGGCAATGCAGGAAGTACGGCTTCTCATGTATTGGCAGGGCATCATTTGCCACACCATTTGCTGGAAGATGAACTGGCTGATTGGTTGGGTGTAGAGCGTGTGTTGCTTTTTTCGAGTGGTTATTTAGCCAATTTAGCGGTGCAAACTGCGTTGTTGCAAGACGGTGATGCGCTCTATCACGACAAACTGAATCATGCTTCGTTATTAGATGGCGCACGCTTATCTTCTGCTCACTTTCAGCGTTATGCGCATAATGACATGGAAGCGCTGGCACGACGTTTGGCGCAGCCAACAGATGGTTTGACGATGGTGGTGACCGACGGTGTCTTTAGTATGGATGGCGATTCGGTATGCCTAGGCAAGATGTTGCCGTTAGTGGCAGAACAGGACGGCTTGCTGGTGGTCGATGAAGCGCATAGCTTTGGCGTTTTAGGCGAACAAGGTCGCGGTTTGTTTGTGCATCAGCAACAGGCTGCCGACGCGTCTGTGTTGCGAGTGGGTACCTTAGGCAAGGCCTTTGCCAGCAGTGGTGCTTTTATTGCTGGTTCTGGCTTATTGATAGACAGCATTGCCCAGTGGGGACGCAGTTATATTTACACCACCGCCCAACCGCCTTACCAAGCCAGTTTCAGTCGTGCTACCTTGCGGTTGCTGTCAGGTGAAGTGGGCGAAGCAGCCAGAGCCAAGCTGGATGAGCTGATTGCGGTTTTTCGACAGGGAGCGCAAGCCTTGGGATTGTCCTTATTGGCTTCATCTACACCGATTCAACCGATTGTGCTGGGTTCCAATGAGCGGGCCTTAGCCTGGCAAGTCAAGTTGTGGCAATCGGGTTTTTGGTTGCCGGCCATTAGACCGCCAACCGTTGCCGAAGGCACAGCGCGTTTGCGCGTTTCCTTATCGGCTGGGCATAGTGTCGAGCAGATAGAATCCTTGTTGACTGCATTAGCTGCGTGTCAGCGAGAGGAGGGGGCGTGCGTTTAGCGAGTGAAGAATTTGGTCAGGGGCCAGAGCTGGTATTTCTGCATGGCTGGGGGGCAAATAGTGCGCTGTGGCGATCTTGGATTGAACGTCATTTTGTCGGTTATCGCATCACCTTAATCGACTTACCGGGTCATGGACAGAGTCCTCAGGCGTCATGGTCAGATGATGCGCTATTGGATGGCTGGGTGGATGCCATTGTTGCAGCTTTGCCAGAGCGTGCTATTCTGGTCGGTTGGTCATTGGGTGGATTGCTGGCGCAACAGATCGCTTGGCGATATCCGCAACGAGTGGCCTCATTGGTGTTAATGGCCAGTAGCCCCTGCTTTGTGCAGCGTGAAGATTGGTTGCCCGCGTTAGAAAAACCCTTGTTTGCGCGTTATTTAACCGAAGTGATGCAACAGACACAGCAGTTGTTAAAATCGTTTTTTTCCTTGCAAGCACTCGGCAGTCAGCAACCCAAACAACTGATTAAACAGTTGCTTCCGTTAATGAATCAGGTGATGTCAGGACATCAGCTGTCGTTGCGTCAAGGATTGTGGTTACTGCAAACGCTCGATATGCGTCACCAGTTAGCCGATTTGACTTTGCCAACGCTCTGGTTGTTTGCCGATGCCGATGCCATTGTGCCCAGCAGCTTGATGGCGGAGATTGCACACTGGCAGCCACAGGCAAGTTGTCAGTTGATTGCGGCTTCGGGACATTTACCTTTTCTTGCCCAACCCTGTGTCACGGCAGAAGCCATTATTTCATTTTTACAAGGAAAGGCTCATGATTGACCGTCGTGCGGTGGCGCAACATTTTAGCCGTGCCGCGCAAACCTATGATGCGGCGGCCGTGCTGCAACAAGAGGTCGCCAGTCGTTTAGCAGAACGCTGGCCGTTACTGAAAATCCAGCCGCAACAGGTGATGGATTTAGGTGCTGGCACGGGTTTTTTATCGCAGCATTTGCGCAGTTATTATGCTCAGGCGCAGTTGGTAGCGGTGGACTTATCCGAAAGCATGTTGCAACAGTGCCGTGCCAAGCTTGCTCCTAGGCCTGCATGGTGGCAAAAGCTGAATCCGTTCCATTCTGAGCCAGGCGTGGCTTTTGTCAATGCCGACGCCTATCAGTTACCTTTTGCAGACAATAGTATGGATATGTTGGTATCGAGCTTGATGTTGCAATGGTGCGATGATTTACCCAGCGTACTGGCAGAATGTCGGCGCGTATTAAAGCCGAATGGCGTGCTGTTTATGGCTAGTTTGGGTCCAGATACCTTGAAAGAAATTCGCTTGGCATGGCAACAAGTCGATGGCGAAACCGCTGAACACACGCTCAATTTTGCCGATTTGCACGACTTAGGCGATGCGTTGGGACGCGCGGGTTTTAGTGACCCTGTATGTGATGTTGAGCACATCACGCTGACCTATGCCGACGCACCAGCGGCGTTGAAAGATCTTAAAGCGATAGGCGCAACCAATGCCAGCGGTCAGCGTCAAAAGGGATTGATGGGTAAAGCTAAGTGGCAAGCGTTTTTAGCGGCTTATGCCCAACACGTCATGTCTGATGGTCGTATTCCTGCTACCTTTGAAGTGGTTTATGCCCATGCTTTCATTGCTGAGCATAAAGGCTCAACAGAGCGGAACTTACCGCAGACAGCGTCCATCCCCATCAGTGCCATTAAGCGTTGGCAGGGATGAGATGGCATTATCGGTGCGATTAAGCAACCAGCACCGATAAATGTGTTTTGAGCTTTTTCAATGCTGCGCTTTCGATTTGGCGTACCCGCTCTAAGGAAACACCAAATTGTTCTGCCAGCTCTGCTAGT
>JAMCRH010000107.1 GCA_023380515.1 Gammaproteobacteria bacterium
AATACAGCCGAGCCAGCGCGACGCGGTCTACTCACAACCGCTCGACAAAGTCAGTGACTTTGCCTTTGACGCCAACGTCGTCAATGTGTTCCCGGATATGATCAACCGATCAGTGCCCGGCTACGCGAATATCATTCATACCATCGGCCGCTTGGCCGAACGCTACGTTCAAGCACACACCAAAGTCTACGACCTTGGTTGTTCTTTAGGTGCAGCAAGCCTTGCTGTCAAACAACATTGTCACCAACCTGGTGTGGAAATCATCGGTATCGACAACTCCATCGCCATGGTGGAGCGTTGCCAAACTTACGTCGACGCCTATAGAGGGGATACGCCCGTACAAATCGCTTGTGCCGATATCACCGACTTTGAGCTCGAGCCTTGCTCCATGGTGATTCTCAACTTCACACTGCAATTTGTTGAGCCGAAACTGCGCCAACAGCTCATAAACCGAATTTTCGCACAATTATTGCCCAATGGGCTATTAGTTTTGTCAGAAAAAATTCGCCACGACGACCCCGTTGCTGACGATTTACTCGTCGATTTACACCACCAGTTCAAGCGCGATAACGGCTACAGCGAACTCGAAGTCAGCCAAAAACGCGCCGCTCTCGAGAACGTCATGCGCATCGACACCCAAGCTATCCAAGAACAGCGCTTACACGACGCCGGCTTCAGTACCGTACAGAATTGGTTCCGTTGTTTTAACTTCGCTTCGTGGGTTGCCATTAAAGGTAAAGCTGATGAATAAACCGAGCGAATACAATAACTTTTACGCAATTCTTGCAAACAGCCCGCTCGCGCATTGGCTCGAAACTTTGCCCGCAGTGTTGCGTCAATGGCAACAACAACCGCACGGCGAGTTCCACAAATGGCAACGCGTTATCCAACAGCTACCTGACCTAACCGCTAGCCACATCGACCTTGCCCAGCAAGTGCAAATAGGCCTCGCCAACGAAGCCAGTGCCGGCGAACAAGCTCGGATTACAGGGTTATTGAAGCAACTCATGCCATGGCGCAAAGGCCCATTCGAACTGTTTGGCGTGCATATCGACACCGAATGGCGTTCAGATTGGAAATGGGACCGCGTTGCCCCGCATATTAGCGACCTAACCGGCCGCACCGTACTCGACATCGGTTGTGGTAGCGGCTATCACCTCTGGCGCATGCTAGGCGCCGGTGCCGACCTCGCCGTTGGCATTGATCCGGGCGAATTGTTCGTTAGCCAATTTCGCGCCGTCCGTAAATTCGTACCCGCTGAACTAGCCCAACGCATCGAGTTATTACCGCTCGGCATCGAACACATGCCCAAGTTACAAGCATTCGACACCGTCTTTACCATGGGCGTCTTGTACCACCGTCGATCACCCATCGATTTCCTACAACAGTGCATCGACCAACTGCGCAAAGGTGGCGAGCTCATTCTGGAAACCCTAGTCGTTGACGGCGACCACACCACCGTCCTCGTCCCCGGCGACCGCTACGCGCAAATGCCCAACGTCTGGTTTTTGCCCTCGTCAGCAGCGCTCTGCCACTGGCTCGAACGCTTGGGCATGAAAAACGTCCGCGTCGTTGACGAATGCCTCACCACCACCGAAGAACAGCGCGCCACCGAGTGGATGGAAAGCCATTCCCTGGCCGACTTCCTCGACCCCAACGATGCCGGCAAAACCATTGAAGGCTACCCCGCCCCCAAACGCGCCGTATTCATCGCCGAGAAATAAACCATAACTAGGCAATCAGTGATTGCCTAGTATTTTCCGCCTTCTTATCAAGCAAACCTATCGTTACACTTACTCTTTTTGCAGATAGCGCTCTTAGATAACTTTCCCATTTCGGGAAAAATCTTGCTTAATTGAATTTATTTTCCCATAATGGGAAATAAGGAGCCATATGCGAGTCATTTCGCGAGCTACGCTCCGTGATTTCTGGCTAAAGCCACATAATCATGATTCGGAGCAACCTCTTAAGGCTTGGTATGACGAAGCTAAATACGCTGCGTGGAAAAGCCCACACGACATAAAGTCACTTTACAGAAACGCTAGCTTCGTTGGAAATAACAGAGTCGTTTTTAACATACACGGAAATAAATACAGATTAGTGGTATCGATAAACTACACATTTTCTATCATTTATATCCGTTTTGTCGGAAGCCATGCCGAATATGACAAAATCGACGCAGCCACCGTTTAAGGTCGTTTATATGCAGATCAAACCAATTAAAAGCGCTGAAGATCATGAAGCCGCTCTTACTCGAATTGACGAGTTGTGGGACGCGGAGCCAAACACTCCCGAGGGTGATGAACTAGAAGTTTTGGTCACACTTGTCACCGCTTATGAAGAAAAAGAGTTCCCTATTGAAGCCCCTGACCCCATAGAAGCTATCCGTTTTCGCATGGAACAGCTTGGCCTTGTCGACAAAGACCTCGTGCCATATTTAGGAACACGCAGCCGTGTAAGCGAAATACTCAACCGTAAACGCAGTTTGAGTATCAACATGATTCGTAATTTACACAGTGGGCTGCGTATCCCCCTAAACTGCCTAATACAAGATTATCCGCTAGCTGACTAACGGCCTTCGCAATTTCAATTCGTTAATTCGCGCCGCCGTCTTCGCCGTCCCCGTCAGGAGCGTCTTGAGCAAACGACTTGCTCCGATTAAAGCGCTCAGCCGCTTTCGGAATATAAGGAATAGCCAGTGTCAGCGTTATCGGCTGTAACACCAATGGGTACAACAAGCCCACTGCAATTAATGCGGTGATCTTCAATGCAATACCCGGCACGTCCAACAGAATCCAAAACATCGCCACTAACAGAATTACTTTCAGCGTGTTCGCCAAGGCCTTGCGCTCAAAAGGCATATCACGCGCCGCCATCGCCACAATTTGCGCCCGCTCCAGCGCCGTAAACCCTTCTAACGCTTTAATTTTCCGTGGTGAAAAATAAATCATCAGCTTCTCTCCTCAGTTTCACAAAAGTTTAGCACAACTCCTGCATTCTGTTTGCGCCCTATCTGATGTAAACTTACGGGCAATGAAAGAGGCGAATCACGTGTGCGCAAGCCTCTCTAAGCTCACACTAGACGGCGGATGGTCACCCGACGCCGGAAGTGAGCGTTAGCTTGCGCCGAACGTGGCTTCGACAATAATTGAAACCAAAGATGGAGAAAGAAAATGAAAGGACAAGCCGTAACCAAAGTCATCATCCCTGTGGCAGGGCTTGGGACACGGATGTTGCCGGCAACCAAGGCAATCCCAAAAGAAATGTTGCCGTTGGTCGACAAGCCGTTAATCCAATATATCGTCAATGAGTGCGCCGCAGCGGGCTTGACCGAAATTATTTTAGTGACCCATTCGAGTAAAAACTCCATCGAAAACCACTTTGATACCAGCTTCGAACTCGAGTCTATCCTCGAGCAGCGCGTTAAACGCCAATTGCTCGACGAAGTACAGTCAATTTGCCCGCCGGGCGTGACCATCATGCATGTCCGCCAAGGCGCCGCAAAAGGTCTCGGCCATGCCGTATTATGTGCCAAACCACTCGTCGGTGACGCACCATTTGCCGTCGTACTGCCTGACGTACTGATGGACGATCAAAGCTACGACACACGCAAAGAAAACATGGCAGAGATGATCGCTAACTTCCGCGAAACCGGCGTTAGCCAAGTCATGGTCGAAAAAGTACCTAGCGAACTTGTCGACCAATACGGCGTTGCCGACATTGGTGGCGCAGAATTAAAGCCGCGTGAACAAGCGCCAATCAAAGCCTTAGTTGAAAAACCACCCGTTGCCGAGGCGCCTTCAGACCTCGCCGTCGTTGGCCGTTACGTATTCTCGAAAAACCTGTGGCCATTGCTCGAGCGCACCCCTATCGGCGCTGGCAACGAAATCCAGCTCACCGACGCTATTGCCATGTTACTTGAACAAGAAGGCGTGAATGCCTACTACATGCAAGGTCACAGCCATGACTGCGGCAACAAGCTAGGTTATATACAAACCTTCGTCACCTACGCCATGCGCCATCCAAAACTAGGCAAAGACTTCACCGCCTGGTTGAAAAACCTGAAGTAAATTAGCGAGCCGCTTCCAGCGGCGGGCTGCCGTAAACAAGGTAGAGAACCACGCAAGGTGGCGGGGACACACATCGACAGAGTATATGAGGCATGGATGCCGAATATAAGCCCCCAGGGATGATGGGATGGACACCTCGCTTTACACAGCGTCGCAATGCGCTAATTATTGAAGTGATGCGTCAATAATCCCAAGCGAGGTGC
>JAMCRH010000108.1 GCA_023380515.1 Gammaproteobacteria bacterium
TCCTGTTATTTTTTGTTCGTCACCAGTAATTCAGAACTTGAGCCACAGGAAGACCTAGGTTTTGTCTTTGCCATTAGTCAGGCAGACAGCTACGCCACGCTCGATTATATTGAACAGAACAGCGCTCAGTTCGCAAAACTTGAACGCGATGTCGATGAAATTGACATGGCGTTCGTGATTAACGGCATGCTCGGTCCCGGCAGCGCCGGTACTGGCCTCGGTTTAGCACCCTGGTCTCAGCGCCAGCGGACAACACAACAAGTGCTAGAGCAAGACATTCAACCCTTCATTGAGAATATTCCTGGACTGCGGGTCTTTGCCCTGATCCCACCGTCGTTACCAAGTCCGGGCGGTGGCCTGCCCGTTGAATTTGTCATCAGTTCGACACAACCACTTGAGAACCTGCAAGACATCGCCAACGAAATCATGAGTGAAGCAATGGAGTCGGGCCGGTTTATTATGCTCGATAACGATTTGCGCATTGATCGTCCGCGACAAACAGTAAAAATCGACCGCGAAAAAGCCGCTTTAATGGGTGTCGATATGAACCAGATATCGAGCGATCTAGCAGCGATGTTAGCGGGGCCCTTTATTGGCCGCTTCGCACTCGAAAACCGTTCGTATCGTGTTATTCCACAGGTTCAACGGAGCGAGCGACTCACTGCAGACCAACTCACACATTTTTACACCAGAAATCGCGACGGTGAGCTAGTCCCCATGTCGGCGTTAGTCGATTTACAGGAATCTGTTCAGCCACAGCAGTTAAGTCGCTTTCAACAGCTTAATGCCGTGACCATCAGTGGTATTCCGCGCCCCGGCGTCTCATTAGGTGAAGCGCTCTCGATACTCGACAATATTGCTGCACAGCGCTTGCCTGCAGGCGTGGTGATTGATTATGCGGGGCAATCGCGTCAGTTCAAAAATGAAGGCCAACAGTTGTTAGTCACCTTCTTTTTTGCGCTCGTGATTATTTTCCTCGTCCTCGCCGCACAATTTGAGAGCTTCCGTGACTCTATTATCGTGCTCGTTACCGTACCCATGAGTATTTGCGGTGCTTTGATCTTTGTCAGTTTAGGCATCACGTCGCTAAATATTTATACGCAAGTCGGCTTAGTTACCCTCATCGGTCTGATTGCCAAGCATGGTATTCTAATCGTCGAATTTGCCAACAAGTTACAGGAAGAAGGTCGCAACAAGCGCGACGCCATTGAGGAGGCTGCGGCAATCCGCTTACGGCCTATATTAATGACCACCGCAGCGACTGTCTTAGCCACGCTGCCACTGCTACTCGCCAGTGGCCCTGGCGGCGCGTCTCGCTTTGCCATGGGGTTAATTATTGCCACCGGTATGACGATTGGTACCTTGTTTACCTTGTATGTGTTACCGGCGGTCTACTTATATCTGGCTAAAGATCGTCAGGCCAGCGTCTAGCGGCTTAGTAGCGCATGCCGCCCGCGCATGATATTCGAGCGAGCTTGCCACGACTCAATGACCAAACGCTGGTTATTGCCGTCATAAGTAAACGTGCTTTGCCGTGTCACCAACTCAGGTGGCACGGCAATTAGATTGCGAACCGTTTCATCAGCGAAGTTGTAGAAAACGAGCATGTCTTCTGAGTCACTCAGCTGATAGAAATAAATTCCATGATCGGTTACGACCCACGAATAGCGAGTTCCGAATTCTTCGTTTGAAATAACCTGGACAGGCTCCTCTCCTTCCCTTAACCGCCACAGACCTCGATTTGTACCGCGAGTAAAGTAGATATCGCCGGATGGTAATGATTGCGCAAAAATACCACCTTGGGTCGTGAGCGCTCGCAGCTCTCGCGTATTGAGGTCCAGTACGTGCAAATTCCCCCCTTCTCGCACAATCAGTGCCGATCCGTCATACCACCACGTAGGACGCCCGAGAACGCGCTCAAACTCATAGAGCCGTTCGACACGACCAGTCGCAACCGTGAGCAAGCTTAAAACATCCGTTTGTTCGCTGGGATAACGTGCCACGAACGCAATATGACGCCCATCATGGGACCAACGCGGGAAACGCACCATGTTATTGATTGCAGTCAACTTTCTCGGGTTCATTAAATTTTCGTCGGCTATCCACAACTCATAAGCACCCGAGCGGTTACTCACGAATGCGAATTGATCGGTCGCAGCATTAAAGTGAGGATCCCGATGCTGAAAGTTTGACGCGGTTAGCGGGAATACCGTACTCGGCAAGTCTGGGGTAAGTTGGAAGTAAGACAGTTGCACTTGCGAGTCGATGGTATGGAAATAAATCGAGCCGTCATCACTTATCTGCGATGGGCTACCAAAATTTTCGAATGGCAATTTTTGCCTTTGACCGGACTCGATATTGACCAAATAACCGATGCGCTCGCTACTGACGGTCGTTGCCATCACAACATGCTGACCGTCCGGATGCCATGAAATACCAATAATATCGACTTGGTCGTCCGTTAACCGAACTTCTTCATCGGTGGTTAAATCACGAATGTATAAGTCTTCCGAAAAACGATGAGCTCGCCGGGTTAAAGCCAAATAACGACCATCCGGTGAAATACTCACATCGCGCACTGAAAATTCACAATTCTGCACACAGGGCAATAGTTCAACTCTTGCAGCACCGCCATCCCACGTCATCCGGTACAAGTTACTGTTATCACTGGTCAGCCCGCTAAAATAGAACTCGTCGTTCAACGGGTGTGCTGTAATGTAGCTGGTTCCTGAACGGCGACAGCCCGCTAAGCGTTGTTCTTCTCGTGTAATCACATCGACCGCATAAAAAGCGCAACGGCCACTGCCCTGTTCTTCACGAGGAAATACGACATATCGCCCAGTGCGGTTCCACACAGGCCTAGTTTCACGATGCGGTGAAAAAGTTAATTGATACTTTTCATTGGGATTGCGCAAGTCGTGCACATAGAGATTGCTATCACCACTGAAAGGGCGCATGGCATACACTAATTGTTGGCCGTCCGGGGAAATGGACGCGAATTGCGCGCGGCCAACACCAGTCGTCACAATTTCAACCGATGCAAAATCATCGTTCTCATTGTCACCAGCTACTTTTGGCTGTATCCCAAAACCAATCGCGATCACAACGATGACGAATGCAACAGGGGCCAACACGAACTTCAATAGTCTATTTCTAATTTGGCCACTGGCGGGTGTGGACACAGAACTGAGTGGGGTAGCTGGCTCAACATTTAGCGCAATCGGTTCCGCGGCCAGTCGATAACCACGCTTACGAACAGTTTGAATACAGTCACACAAACCGAGTTTTTCAAAGCTTGAGCGCAATTGCCAAATCACGTTGGTTAATGCTTTCTCACCCACATAAGCATTCCCATCCCAGATGTGTTCAATCAGCTCCTCGCGCGTGACTAGGCGAGGATGCGCAGCAATGAGATAGCACAAGACTTCGATTGGGCGCTTTTGTAAGGCAATGCACTCGCCTTCCGTCGTACAAATCTCGAGTTGTAACGGGTCCACGACAACGTCAGCAATTTGATATTGCTGTAGGTTGGAACTAGATTCCGAATCGTCTATTCGAGTCATTGAGCTACGTCGCGGCAGAATACAAAAGTCGTGAAACTATACTACTCAAATTACAGATTAATGAATAGTCTAGAAAAAGCCCCCTTTCGGGGGCAACTACATGTACTCACGAGCGCTCAGATTAGAAGCGATACTGGTACGATAGCGTGTAGGTTCTGCCAATCACGTTATAACCATTATTGCGCAAAAAGAACGGCACACTGTTACGACTCGGGTGTCCTGGTGCAAACTCCGGCGGCATTTCGTCGAACAAGTTGTTGATACCGGCAGTTAAGCGATGACTGCTGTTAAAGCGATAGCTGGTATTCACATTCACGCGATTGAAAGTTCCGAGCTTACTGGATACAGGCGTAAGTTCTCCGTCAATATTCCACGAATGAACACCTTCACCAGTGCCTAAATAGTAATAAGCGATGTTCGACGTCCACTTACCCATCCGCCAGCGCAACGAAATATCGCCTTTCCATTTCTGCAGATAGTTCTCTTCCGTTTCTTCAATACGACGGCTATCTTCAAATGCCTGATATTGTTTTTTCAACGTCCGAGAGACTCGGGTCCGTAAGCGAAAATCGCCGTATGACTCGGTGTTCCAGGTGTAGCTGAGATCAGCATCAATCCCCCGCGAAGCTTCATAGGCACTATTGATTGTGCCACGACGCACACAGAACACGTCAGCATAATCCTGATCGGCCGGTTGCTGCATGATGTAACCAAGATTCGTTAGCTCATTACAGTTGCTCGCCACATTCGTTCGATCATAGTATGGGTCAGCCAGAATTCGGCTCACGCTCTCGGTATAAACCGCGCCACGCAATGAGATATGCCAAAAGTCAATCATTCCATTAAAGTTGTCACCAACTTGAAACACCGTACCTAAGTTAAAGAACTTCCCGCGCTCTTCGCGCAGATCGGTGTTCCCTGCTGAAATCGATTCAAAACGATCCGGTTCAGCTGGATGGTTCGGGTCGACATGAAAAGTAGTACTGCTGAATGAGCGACTGAGACCAGCATACAAACGGTGCATGTCCGGCGCACGGAAACTACGACCGGCATTACCACGGAATAATAAGCTGTCATTCGGGCGATAAATCAGACCCAACTGCGGCGTAAATGCACCGTTCACCGCTGATTCATCGTCATAATAGTCATAGCGCGTCGCGATGCTCGCATCGAGATATTGTCCGCTTGCGCTAGCCACAATTGGGATCGCAAGCTCACCAGCTACAGCATAGCGTTTGCGCGCGCCTTGCCCTTGTGTACCGCCCTGACCAAGTAGGTTGCCGCTCAACGTATTGTCATCTTTAACGTCAGAGTACCATTCCCGGTTCCACTCGCCTGACAAAGCAAACTGAACAGGGCCTGTGCTGAGGTCAAACAAATCACCACTGAGTACCGCTAGGAATTGGTTCAAACCGGAGTCAGCATCTGTGAGCGTTTCGGCATACAAGCGCTCAACTTGCTCAGGCGTCATGAGGTCCATTGGGTACCACTTGTCTGGATTGGCCGAGTCTGCTGGGTCAAAACTCACCACATTCAGTAACTCGTCCGCTAACATTTGGTTGCGCCCGCGGCGGAAGAAAGTTGCTTTACCATACGACCACGTAAAATCGAATTCATACTTACCGATACTGCGACCAAAGCTTAACGATTGAGTAAAGTTTTGCTGTTCACCGGTGTAATTCCGTAATTGCCCATAATCGACCAGTCGGCGACGTAAGCGGAATTCAACTGCGTCTTCAAAATCTGAAGAATCATAGCTGTAATTACCCGGATTATTGCGATCCATAAAAATGTCTGGGCTGATCCCTTTCTCAGAGTTGGCTCGCGTCGAGGTGCGATCCGAAGCTTGCACTAACCAGTTAATGTCCCAGCCTGAGTTCAACTCCGCATGATGGTTCATGACGATATTGAATTCTTTTTTACCAGTCGCTAAACCCGGGGTGGTCAAGGTGTCAAACCGACATTGGGTGCTGCTGACCGAGCGGTCATACCACAGG
>JAMCRH010000109.1 GCA_023380515.1 Gammaproteobacteria bacterium
TTCGGTTTACCGGTAGTTCCCGATGTATATAAAATGTACAGCGGATCGGTGCTCTTTACCGCGACCGGAGCGACCGGCTGTGCGGCGCTCATTTCGGTTTGCCAATCAAAGTCAAAGCCTGGGTTGAGATCAAGTTTGACTTGCTTGTCAGCAGGAACCTGCAGACGCTGATAAATAATACTCGCTTCTGGTTTGAATTCGGCTTTTTCAATGGCTTTGTCGAGCAGCGGCTTGTAGGGTACCAATCGATGTGGTTCGATCCCGTGGGACGCAGAGACCACAACTTTTGGTTCGGCATCGTCAATACGCACTGCGAGTTCATGAGCGGCGAAACCTCCAAAAACGACCGAGTGAATGGCTCCTAAGCGTGCCACCGCAAGCATAGCAATGGCCGCTTGCGGAATCATCGGCATATAAATTACAACGCGGTCACCTTTGCTCACCCCGTGTTTTTGCAGGACACCCGCAAAACAGGCGACTTCATCACGTAATTGCGCATAGGTATAGGACGTTTGTACGCCCGTCACAGGCGAATCATAAAAAATAGCGACTTGGTCCCCACGACCGTGTTCAACATGGTAGTCAAGCGTCAGATAGCTCAAGTTTAGTTCACCATCTGCAAACCATTGGTAGCTTTCTGGGTCGTTACCATCAGTGTAACTGAGAGTTTGAGTTGGCTGTTGGTACCAAGCGAGTTTGCTTGCTTGCCGACGCCAGTACTGCTCTGGATTATTAATTGATTCTTGATGTTGCAGTTGGTAACTCATAACCGTCCTTTTCTTTGCCTATTTTCGTTGTTATAGGCTTACTGTAGTCGGATTCTCCGAGAATACTATTCGACTTTAGGCGAGGACAGTAGGCATTAAAAAAGCCCAATGTCGCAACATTGGGCTTTGAGGTTGTTTGTAACGATCTATTGACCGCTAAACCGAGACTTATAAGCTGGCGAGTGTGTCGTTAAATAACTGACACGGACGCATCGCTTTGCTGACTAGCTCTGGGTTTGGCTGGTAATAACCACCGATTTCGACTGCTACGCCTTGAACGTCGTTCAACTCTTTAACAATCGCTTCTTCATTGGTGGTTAGGGCTTCTGCAAGTTTTGCAAAACGCTGCTGCAATTCAGCATCATCGCTTTGTGCTGCAAGAGCTTCTGCCCAGTACATACCAAGGTAGAAGTGGCTACCGCGGTTATCAATTTCACCGGCTTTACGGGACGGTGACTTATTCGTCTCGAGGAACTTCGCCGTTGCACTGTCCAGGGTGTTGGCTAAAACCTGTGCACGAGCATTGCCTGTAACTTGGCTTAAATGCTCAAGTGATGCGGCCAATGCCAAGAATTCACCGAGTGAATCCCAGCGCAAATGGTTTTCTTCAACAAACTGCTGCACGTGTTTCGGAGCTGAACCACCCGCGCCGGTTTCGAATAAACCACCACCATTCATTAATGGCACGATAGACAGCATCTTCGCTGAAGTACCAAGTTCTAAAATTGGGAACAAGTCAGTGAGGTAGTCACGTAAAACGTTACCGGTAACAGAAATGGTGTCTTCGCCATTCTTCATGCGCGCTAATGAGAAGCGAGTTGCATCAACAGGCGCCATAATGTGTAGCTCGATACCGCTGGTGTCATGCTCTTTTAAGTAAGTTTCAACTTTCTTAATCAGCTCGGCATCGTGGGCACGGTTTTTGTCCAACCAGAACACTGCGGGCATGCCGCTTAATGTGGCGCGGTTTACTGCCAGTTTCACCCAATCGCGAATTGGTGCGTCTTTCACTTGGCACATGCGCCAAATATCGCCTTTCTCGACTGCGTGTTCGAAAACAACTTCGTTCTTGCTGTTGAGAACCTGCACGGTGCCATTCGCAGGAATCTCGAAAGTTTTGTCATGCGAACCGTATTCTTCAGCTTTCTGTGCCATCAGACCGACGTTTGGAATTGTACCCATGGTCGCAGGGTCAAAGGCGCCGTGTTCTTTACAGAAGTTGATGGTTTCTTGGTACACACCTGCGTAACAGCGATCTGGAATCATCGCGAGGGTATCTTGTTGACCGCCCGCTGGATCCCACATCTTGCCCCCATCACGAATCATCGCTGGCATTGATGCATCAATGATGATGTCGCTTGGAACGTGAAGGTTTGTAATTCCTTTGTCTGAGTTCACCATGGCGAGCTGAGCTTGGTTTTTGTATGTCGCTTCTATGTCAGCTTCAATAGCAGCGCGTTGTTCGGCTGGTAGCTCAGCGATTTTTGCTAGCACATCACCAAAACCGTTGGTTGCATCGACACCAAGTTCACGGAACAGGTCGGCATGCTTCGCAAAGACGTCTTTGAAGTAGACTTTGACGGCATGGCCGAAAAGGATTGGGTCAGATACTTTCATCATGGTCGCTTTCAAGTGCAGCGACAATAATACGCCTTCTTCTTTTGCCTTGGCTGTTTCGGCAGCGAAGAACGCTTGTAGTTTGGCCGCGCTCATGGTCGCAGCGTCAACAACTTCACCCGCTAGAACTTTAATGCCGTCTTTCAAAACGGTTTGGTCTGCCGGTGTATTTAAAACGATTTTCAAGGTGTCTTCTGCTGCAAAGGTGGTTGACTGCTCAGAGCCATAGAAGTCACCGTCCTGCATGTGTGCAACGCGGGTTTTTGAGTCTGCCGACCACTTACCCATGCGGTGTGGATGCTTTTTCGCATAGTTCTTTACTGACGTTGGCGCACGACGATCCGAGTTACCTTCACGCAGAACCGGGTTAACGGCGCTGCCTTTGATCTTGTCGTAACGCGCTTTAACATCTTTCTCTTCGTCGGTCTTAGGTTCGTATGGATAATCTGGTAGCGCGTAACCTTGGGCTTGCAATTCTTTGATTGCTGCCACAAGCTGTGGAATAGAAGCACTGATGTTTGGCAGCTTAATAATATTCGCTTCTGGCGTTTTCGCCATTTCGCCAAGCTCAGCTAATGCGTCGCCAATACGTTGTTCTTCCTTAAGGTACTCAGGGAAGTTAGCAATAATACGACCAGCAAGGGAAATATCACGGGTTTCAACCGAAATACCGGCAGCTTTGGTGAAAGCCTGAATAATCGGCAGTAAAGAATAGGTGGCCAAACGTGGCGCTTCGTCGGTTTCGGTATAAATAATCGTTGATTTATCAGTCGACATTGTCATTCCTATTGGTTAGATCACCGTTGCAAGTGTACTGCAATGTGCTGGAAAAAGTTCGCGCGATAGTATGTCACTGAACGCGCTTTTATTCAATCTTACAAGGGTTTTCAGGCGATGGAAGGTGTAAAAGAAGGTAAACGGGTGACGTTAATCGGCGCATTTGTGAATGCCATTCTGAGTGCAATGAAAATGCTCGTAGGTTGGTTCGGTGGGTCAGCTGCATTAGTCGCAGACGGTCTCCATTCGTTCTCCGATTTAATCACAGATGTATTGGTCTATTGGGTATTTGGGGTAGCTCACCGCGCGCCTGACGCATCGCATCCGTGGGGGCACAAACGTATCGAGACCCTCGCGACCATTGCACTCGCAGTCATCCTCGGTGTTGTGGCCGTGCTGATGGCCTGGGATAGCGTACAAGTTCTTCTTGCTGGTGAGCCGTTAAGTGCACCGAGTCAATGGACGCTTATTGTTGCCGCCATATCGATTATTGCCAATGAAGGGCTGTATTGGCTAACGGTTCGCGCCGGTAAAAAAGCCAACTCGCAATTATTGATCGCCAATGCTTGGCACCATCGCACCGATAGCCTGTCTTCGATTGTGGTACTCGTCGCCATTGCTGGTGCTATCGCGGGCATTTGGTGGCTTGACGCATTAGCAGCGGTGCTGGTGGCGTTGCTGATCGGTAAAATTGCGCTCGATATGCTATTAACCAACGCCAAAGAGCTCGTGGATACAGCAGTACCAGCTCAACAACTGGAGAAAATTAAAGCGACGGCACGAGAAATTGATGGTGTCCTTGACGTACATAGCGCAAAAAGCCGTTTCAGTGGTGGCAATATTCTCCTCGAGTTGCATATTCAGGTTGCACCAGAATTAACCGTAACCGAGGGGCATTATATTGGTGAACAGGTCGTGGAGCGTCTGCTAAGGACGTTTGATGAAGTGACTTATGTGATTTATCACATTGATACGCGCAATGATCAGGCAACACCAAGAGCCGAGTTAACCTTGCCGAATCGAGTTGAAATAGAGCGATTATTTAGTCAGTTTCATGCACGGTTGCCGGCCAATTTAAAAGATTTGGTTTCAGGCTCACAACTGAATCTACATTATTTGGCAGGAGGCATCGTCATTGATGTCAAACTTGACGTGCCGATGAGTGCCAACGAAGCACAAGATAAACTGCAGCGCGATGAACGGCAACTTAGAACCTTGGCGCAGTTTTATCGCACCCAGTTTGCCGATGTTGACGGTATTGCCAAGGTGCGGGTTTGGTATGGCATTGAAGAGTAGGGCGGCTAGTTCCAAGTGTTCTTTGGTAACGAACTAGCCGCTTGACTGGATGTCGCTAAGGCCTTATTCGCTAGCAGCCCAACCGCCACCGAAGGCTTTAAAGACATTGGTATACGCAGCGAAATGATCGCGTTTAGCAGTTGTTAAAGCGAGTTCCGCATTAATCAGTTCCCGCTGACTCGCTAACAATTCATAAAAGCCAATGGCGCCGAGGTCATATTGCATTTCTGCTAAGCGATAGGTATCGGCGATTGCGTCATATTGTGCTTGCACGGCAACACTACGCTCTTCTGCAATATGCAGTAAGGCAATGGCGTCACTCGCATCACGAACAGCAGCAAGAATGGCCTGTTGATAGCCAATTTCAGCTTGTTCGCGTTGGGCTTTGGCACTTTCAACACGGCGTGCCAAGCGACCAAAATCAAACAGCGGCCCCGCAAGGTCGGCACCAACACTCCAAGTTTCGCTTGCTGCACTGAACAAGTCGCCAGTTGTCGTTGCAGCGCTGCCGCCCAATGCCATTAAGTTAAGGCTTGGAAAACGTGCGGCTTGGGCCACACCAATGCGCGCGTTGGCGGCAATTAAGCTCGCTTCAGCTGCACGAACATCAGGGCGGCGCTGAAGCAACTCTGACGGTGTATGTGCCGGTAGCTGTTGAGGTAATTGCAACTCAGTTAGTTTGCCATGAACAGTGTTGAAGCCTTGCAGTAATTCGTCTGGTGTTGCGCCGACTAAAATGGCGAGTGCACTGCGAGTAAGTTGACGAGCTTCGCGCAAGTCTGGCACGCTCGCTTTTGCAGCGGCAACCGCAGCCTCGGCACGACGCAGGTTTAAAACATTGGTCGAGCCGCTGTTATAGCGCAGTTGCTCTAACTCCAGCGTTTGTTCGAGCGATGCAATGTTGCTATTCAAGGCCGCATACTGCTGTTCAATGGCTAATAAGTTGAAATACGTGGTCACAACGTCAGCCACTAGATTTAACTTGATGGCTTCAGTTCCAAACATCGACTCCGCCAACATCGCACCTGCAGCCTCGCGTTGACGTGCTAGACGCCCCCATAAATCGACCTCATAAGAGAGCACGCCAGCAACATTGAACTGATTACGCGGAGTACCACCACCGAGCGCTGTCGGCATCAAGGTTTCTGGCTGTTGCTCACGTGCTGCAGAAGCTTGAGCACTTAATAGCGGCCAGCGATTCGCGTTTTCAAATCCAAGTTCTGCGCGCGCTTGTTCGATTCGTGCGAGTTGCACCTGTAAACTCAAATTGTCAGTAAGAGCACGTTCGACTAATGCGTTCAGATTCGGATCCTGATACTGCTGCCACCATTGTTGCAATTCACGGGTCAGTTCGGCTTCACTCGGAAAACTACTGATCCATTCTTCAGATAACTCTGTCTCAGTGCTTTGATAGTTAGGCCCCATGGTGCAACCACTCAAGAATAGAGTGGTTGCGACACCGAAGGACACCAACGCTAACTTCGAAAAATGCTTGTTCATTGGTTCGTCCTTATACTTGAGCGTCGTTTTCTGACTTGGCTAAACGGTCATTACGCCAAGTACTAAAATCTTCGAGCAGTTTGTAAGCGAGCGGCACGAATATCAGTGCAAGACTACTTGCTGCTAACATGCCACCAACGACAACAGTACCGATTTCTTGACGGCTGACCGCACCCGCACCTGAAGCGATAACTAACGGGAAGCTACCGACGACAAATGTTGCAGCAGTCATAATAATTGCTCGGAAACGTTGACGGGCAGCGGTGATCGCAGCCTCGCTTGAGCTCATGCCTTGCTTGCGGTTTTGGGCCGCAAACTCAACAATGAGAATCGCATTCTTTGCCGCTAACCCAATCAATACAAGCAACCCAACTTGAAAGTAAACGTCGTTCGGGAAGCCACGCAGCATCGATGACAATGCCGCACCAAATACAGCAAATGGGACGGCGGTTGCAACCGCAAACGGCAGGGTAATGCGCTCATATTGCGCAATAAGAATGAGGATGACCATCAGTAAACCAAGGCCAAATGCTGACGCAGCAGCACCAGATGCGGCTTCGAGCTGATAAGCTTCACCAACCCAGCCCATTTGAATGTTCTCTTCTGAGCGTAACTCGTTGATCACCTCATCGAGCGCATCTTTGGCCTGTCCAGTTGTGAAACCCGGAGCAGGGTCTGCCATGATTTTCGCCGATACATAGAGGTTGAATCGGTTAAGAATATCGGCACCTGAAACACGCTCAGCGGTCACTAGACTGCTCACCGGCACCATTGCACCCGAATTTGCGCGGACAAAAACGTTGCGCAGATTTTCTGGTGACACGCGGTATTCGCCTTCGGCTTGCAAGTTGACCTGCCACAAACGTCCTTGATAGGTAAAGTCATTCACATAGGTTGACCCAAATGTGGCTTGCATGGTGCTGAACAGCGCACTGAGTGGCACACCCATGGCTTGTGCTTTTTCGCGGTCAACATGAATCATGTAGCGTGGAATATTGGTTTCTAAAGTGCTGCGCACACCCATTAGCTCCGGACGCTCGTTAGCAGCAGCAACAGCGCGTTGTGCAATGTTATTTAACCGAATTGGGTCAGAGTCGCCACGTAACTGCAGGTAGCCTTCAACGCCACCAGTCAGCGATAAACCTTGAATGGGAGGTGGTACGAACACAAATACGTTTGCTTCCTGCATACCAAAGCCCATGCCCATTACTTGTTGCGCTATCTCTTGTGCACTTGTCCCTGGCGCTGTCCGTTCGCTCCAATCGGTTAGGTTGATAAAGCCAGCTAGTGCGTTGGTTCGCAACGCGCTGGCGATAATATCGAAACCGGCGAAGGTGGTGAAATCTTGTACAGTATCGAGCTCGCGAATCTGTCGTGACAGTTCGTTACGGAACTCTTCAGCGCGTTCGAGCGACGCGGTTGCAGGTAATTGTGCAACAGCTAAGGCGACACCTTGGTCTTCGCCCGGTACTAAGCTAGTTGGCATGCGGCTCATGAGGAAACCGGTACCGACCACAAAGGCAAGAAACAAAAGTACGCCAAAAACAGACCGCCGAATAAAGAATGCGACTGTGCCCACAAAGCCATTCGTCAACTTATCAAAGGCAGCGTTAAACAAGGCAAAAGGCTTTGATACTTTATGGCTTTGTTTGTCCAGTAGCAGCGCACACATCGCAGGAGTGAGGGTTAAGGCGACAACCCCAGACACCACAACCGATACTGCAATGGTCACGGCAAACTGTTTATACAATTCGCCGCTCAAGCCGCCTAAAAACGCTACTGGCGCGAATACGGCCACAAGTACTAGGGTTGAGGACACCACCGCACCAGAAACTTGCTTCATGGTTTCGATCGACGCTTCTTTGGCTTTCATGCCTTTTTCTGAAATTAATCGTTCGACGTTTTCCATGACGATAATGGCGTTGTCGACGACAATCCCGATGGCGAGCACGAGACCAAACAAGGTCAACATGTTGATCGAGAAACCAAGTGCTTGCATTCCCGCGAACGTCCCGATCAGTGAAACTGGAATAGCCGCTACTGGGATTAATGTGGCGCGAATGTGCTGTAAAAACAGGAAAGTTACAAAAACAACAAGTACGACCGCAACGAGCAGAGTCACGATTACTTCGTTTACCGAGATTTGAATAAACTCAGTGGTGTCGTATGGCACATAGTAGGACAGGCCGGCAGGAAATTGTGCGGCAAGCTCTTCGAGTTTGTTGTGGACGTTTTCCGCTGTTTCTAGGGCATTCGCGCCAGGCTGCAAGAAGACACCAAAAGGAACCGCGTCTTGGTTGTTATAGATTGCTGAGAAGCCGTAGGTTTGAGCGCCAAGCTCAATGCGAGCGACGTCACCAACCCGAATGCTATTGCCTGTGTCGTCGGTGCGGATAATTACGTTGGCAAATTCTTCTGGGTTACTTAATTGCGTATTAGTGGTCGCTGCGAAGGTAAATGCATTACCTTTTGGTGCTGGGTCTGCACCAAAACGACCGGCCGCATATTGCGCACTTTGATCCCGAATCGCATTGCTCACGTCAGCTGGCATTAAGCCGTACTCCGCCAACTTAGCGGGGTCAGTCCAAATCCGCATGGAATAATCTTGGGCACCAAATAGTGAAGCGTCACCAACCCCTTCAACACGAACTAATTCGTCGAGAATATTCAGTAGGGTGTAGTTACTGATATCCAGGGTACTCATGCTACTGTCGTCAGAGAAGAGTGTCGCCACCATTAAGATATTGGTCGAGCGCGACTCCACGCGAACACCGAGATCGCGGACCGTTTGTGGTAAGCGCGCTGATGCAGCCTGCACACGGTTGTTGACGTTAATGGTGTTCTGGTCGGGATCTGAGCCCATTTCGAAGGAAATGGTAATTTGCAGCATACCAGAGTCGGTGGTGGTCGTTTCCATGTACAACATGTTGTCGACACCGTTAATTTCCTGCTCCAAGGGAGCCGCAACCGAGCTCGCTAAAACGTCCGCACTTGCGCCAGGATAAATGGTGCTTACAACCACTTGAGGTGGTACAACGTTGGGATACTGCTCAATCGGCAGCGCACGAATTGAAACAATCCCGGCGATGACAATAATGATTGAAATAACCGACGCAAACAGCGGGCGGTCAATGAAAAAACGTAACATAAACCTTCCTTTAGTCGTTTATTGACCGTTGGTGATCATCACTGGTGCGCCGTCACGAACAGCAACATGACCATTAATGATTAACTTGTCGCCGGCTGATAGACCCTCAAGTACAACTTGCTTGCCATTGACTTTCGGTCCCAATGTTACTGGCCGCGCTTGCGCTTGTTCAGTGCCATTCACCACATACACTTGCGGGCCGTCCGGGCCTTGACTCACTGTGGTTGGGTCAATTAACACGACGTCGTCAAACGCTTGCAGGGCGAGTTCTACACGAACGAACTGGCCTGGTAATAGTTCTGCATTGGTATTGTCGACTTCGGCACGCATCACCACGCGACCAGTTTGTGTATCGACGCTTGGTGCAACGTAGTTAATGCGACCTTGCACAGCGTAGCTCTGACCTTGACTGTTGGTAACCGCAACGAAGCTGCCTTGCTCGTTGCTTTGTTGCGCATGAGTTTGTTGTAAATGAACGCGATAGAGTTGCGCGTCACTTTCTGGAATAGCGAAGTGCAAATGGACCGTGTCGGTTTGCACGATGTGGGTCAAATAGGTGCCCGTGCTAATGAGATTTCCTTCAGTCACCGATTCGACGCCGGCCAAACCAGAAATAGGCGCTTCAACCCGGGTATAACGAAGGTTGCGTTGTGCATCTGCAAGGCCTGATTCGGCGCGTGCCAAACGCGCTTTTGCCGCTTCAATTGCCGAACGAGCTTGGTCGTATTCGCGCTCACTGGCTGCGTTACTCTCAAACAAACCAGACACGCGTCGCCATTCGCGATCCGCTTGCTGGTGCATAGCAGTGGCGTCGGCAAGCTCTGCTTGTGCCGCATTCACAGCCAATTGATACGGTTCTGGGTCTATTTGAAAGAGGGTATCGCCTTGACTGACAGCATGACCTTCATGGAAATTGCGTTGCTGAAGAATGCCACCGACTTGGGCGCGAACTTCAACCTCTCGAGCACCACGCACTCGCGCTGGATATTGTGCAGTATAAATTGCTGATTCAGTTTGCACTTCAGCAATGGTGACTGGTGAAGGCGGCATACCATTTTGGCCATTGCCCTGACCGTTGCTAGCATCACCGCTACAAGCGGTTAACATAACCAGCGCACTGGCACTGAGGGCGATCTGCTTTGGTGTAACCCAAGTGTGACGACGAGGGTGAGAGTGAGCGCGAAATGATGCGTTCATTAATAATTCTCCAATTCTTTGGTCTGCTGAGAAATAGAATTCTTTGAGCACTCACGAAGTTGCTCAACAAAACTGAGAGGGTTCTGCACGTGCATGATGCCGTGGAGGTAAAATGAAAAAACTTGATCAAGGCGCGTGAGTGAAGCGCGCTTCGGTACGCTTGCCATACTGAGATAAACGGCACCATGCAGCAGCTCGCCCGACAAAGACGACATTTCTTCGGCACTTAAAAATTCGCGCACTGGGTAGGTGTTTTTAATATCTTGAAAGACGAATAACCAATCATCTTTGCTATGGTGCATGCGCTGGAAATATTGTGGTGTAACCTCACGACCAAATTCGGCGCGTTCTTGAATAAACAGTTCGACCGTGTCTGGGTGCGTATCAAAATACTCAAGGTAGGCATGCATCATGGCGTAAAGCCGACAGAGTGGGTTGGTGGTGCTATCGCGCGCTTGCAACATCCGGTCACGCAAAATATCAAGCTGGTGGGCAAGAACCAACTTAAATAACTCTTCCTTATTCGGAAAATGACGGTACAAGGTGCCTTTGCCGACGCCGGCAAGTTCAGCAATGGTTTGCATATCAGTGACTTGATAACCACGGTCAGCAAACGCACGAACGGCAGCGGCAATAATTTCTTGTTGGCGCTGTTCGGCTGGTTTATGAACCCGTTTAGGGGGCTTTTCAATCGATTCCATAGCGTTTGAAGTCATACCTTCTCATCAAAATATGTGGTCAAAAAATGAGTTTACAAACCATCGGACGGACTAGTCAGTCCGAGATTCTCCCGTAAAACCGACTAAGTTGTCAAGTAATTAAAAAGGGAAGTTGGAGAATAATCATTTTATGTTCGGCTTTTTCGTGCCTTATGCTATGTTTATCAAGAACATCGTAAGAGGAAGGAGTACGTACCAACCGTGCGAAAAGGATTACAGCGCCAACGCGATCAACGGCCGAATGTTGTACCGGTTTCCCCGCAAGACAGGGAGCAGGATTTTTGGGTCGTGGAACACATCCGTCGTCAAGACGCTCATGAGGAGCGGTTTGACGATCGCGAAGTGGTTGCGAAGCTACACAATAGCGATCAATCGCTGACACAGAAAATTGTGGCGCGGGCGCATCATCTAGCCGAGTCACGGCAAGTTCTGAGTGCAATGCAAAGCACCCAAGGTGCCTTGTCTTCGTTACGCTGGATTATTCTGGGCTTAGCGGTTTTGACGGGGTTTTCGTTGGTGAATTCAGCATTGATGTTTTCGCACCCGAATATCAATGTACTCGGGCTGTTAGCTGCGGTGTTGTTCGTCAATTTTATCATGCTCATACTGTGGGGCATCAGCATGGTTTGGCGACCGTCGTGGCAGGGCGGAATTGCGGGGCGCGTTCTGGCTTTATTTAGTTGGATGCAAAAAACGTTTCGCCCAGAGAAGAGCAAAGAGAAAAGCAACAAGCAGCGCGAAAGCACGTTGCAAAGTTGGTTAGCGGTGCAGCAACAAGCTGGCTTATTGCAACTGTGGTTGAGTCGATGGACACACTTATTTTGGTTGACGACACTGGTTGTAGCGGCGATTCATATCAGTCTGCGTTTCGCATTTGAAGGCTACCAGCTCGTTTGGTCAACGACGATTCTTAGCGACGACAGCGTTTTTGTATTTTTAGCGCTGTTTACGTGGGCAACTGAACTATTCGGTATTGCTTCACCCACCTTAATTGAAGCCCACCAAGCAGGTCAGTCATACAGTTACATCCTGTCGCCACGTAGCACAGGGTTATGGATTCTCAGTGTTATTATCCTGTTTGGTGTTTTGCCGCGGTTAATTTTATGGCTAGTCACTCGGAAGCTGTATCAACGTCGCCAACGGCGTATGCAGCTCGACTTCACCCAACCCGGCTTAGCTCAATTGATACCGCGATTGCAACCGCAACAATCGGACGTGGTTGATCCAGAACCCGATGCGCTTCCAACGCAGAGACGTCAACGGTCGGCGGTCATAGGGAAGGACTATTTAGTTTTCACGTTAGATTACGAGCCTGTTCCGGAGTGGAATGACGTATTTTTACTTGAAGACCGTGGTGTGGTTGCTTCACAAGCTCAACGTGAGGCGCTATTACAGGCATTAGCGGCGAAACCCGCGCGAAAAGTGCTGGTTCGGATTGACACTCAAATTACACCAGACCGCGGTAGTTTACGCTATCTGGCGAAACTGCAACCGCACTGTAATCAACTTGCGGTTTGGTGTGTCGGTCATGGTAAGTATCAAACGCAATGGCAGGAGCTGTTAGCAGAACAACACATTTCCGGCTTTACCTTTCCTGACGAAGCAATTCGGTGGCTACGCGACGAGGATATTGATCATGGCTGAAGCATTACAAGTTTGCGTGGTTGGCCATACTAACACTGGCAAGACCTCGTTTGTGCGGACATTGCTGCAGAATACCAGTTTTGGTGAGGTGTCAGATCGTCCAAGCACAACCCGTGACGTCCGTCGAGCGGAGCTGAAGTTAGGCGACGACGTCGTGCTCGAAATATTTGATACTCCAGGTCTTGAAGATGGGCTAGGCCTATATGAGTATTTACAGTCCTTGCAGACTGACCAAGACAGGTCTCGCCACAACGGTCCGGAACAGATTCGGACATTTCTGCAAGCGCCAGCCGCAAAAGATGAATTTGAGCAAGAAGCAAAAGTATTGCGACAATTGCTTCAGGTTGACGCGGCTTTTTATTTAATCGATTGCCGCGATCCCGTCCTGCCGAAATATCAAGACGAGCTCGATATTTTACGGCGCTGCGGGAAACCAATTTTACCGGTGCTCAATTTCACCGCGCATGCTGATCAGCAATCAGCAGCTTGGCAACAAGCGTTAGCGCAAGTGAATTTGCATGGCTGGATTGAATTCGATACGGTGAGTTTGCCCGAACATGGCGACAGCGAGATTTTCCAGCATCTAGCAACCTTACTACCGAAACATCGAACGCACTTACACACCATTCAGCAGCAACGACAACGCCAAGCGCAACAAAGAATAATCGCTGCACGCCGGGAAATAAGTGAGTTACTCTTAGACGTGGCGGCCTATTCAGAACGAATAGCGAGTGATGAGCTCGACCAATTGAGTCAGATAACTGCAGCGATGGAACAGCGCGTGGTGGCCCGTGAACAGCGTAGCGTGACGGCAATTTTGCAGATTTTTGGTTTCCCAGCCAATGCCGCGACCTTGCAACGTCTGGCCGTTGGTCAACAAGCTTGGCAAGCCCCTTTATTTGCGCCGGAAACACTTAAAGAATTCGGCATCAAAGCGTCGAAAGGCATCGTCACCGGTGGTGCAGCGGGTGCTGGTTTTGATTTGATGGTTGGCGGCCTCAGCCTTGGTGCTGGTACGGTTATCGGTGCGGCCGCGGGTGGGCTTTGGCAAAGCTGGCAGCAGTATGGCCGGCGGATTAAACATGCGGTGCAAGGGCACAGTGAAATCCATATCCAACCAGAAATTATTCGGTTGTTGGCAGCTCGCCAACAACAGCTCGTTCAAGCCCTCATGCGGCGCGGTCACGCTGCAATCACACCACTTAGTCTAGTTAACGAGAACGCTGAGTTCCATGAGCCTGCTCGCTTTAAATTATTTCTTGCCCGCGCTCGCGCCCACCCGCAGTGGTCCACGTTAAACCAGGAAAAGTTTGATGACTCGCTCGAGCGCAGCCAATGCCTGCGGTTACTTGACTAACAATCTTTGACAGTTTCTTGCGCTTTTCTCAGTTATGTTGCGAGTACGAGCTAGCAACTTAATTCATTTGAAGCAGTCTGAAGGCTATGAAACGAAGCGTTATCTTATTAATTCTGCTGTTGCTTGGCCAGTTAACGGGCTGCGCAAGTCGTCTACCCGAAAATGCCCATACGCTCGATCGGGAAGCCGCGATGACTGAATTGAGCCAACGAATTGAGCGGGTCGGTTATCGGCGCGTGCGCATATCGCCAGGCGTGGACGAGTTTTTAAATGTCGCCGCAGCAATATTAGAGCAGCAAGCTGAACTGATGTACGAATACCGAATCCGCGCGGAATTTCATCGTGATGTGCAAGCATTTTTGTGGGCCTATCAAGGTGCGAGTACTGATGAGTTGCAAGCGGCGGCGCGTGCGTTTGATGCCCAAGCAAGCGCTGACGAAGACAAGATAGCGCCGAAGTTAGCCGCGTACCAACTGGCTAACCGACGCATTCAAGAACGCAATCGGGCTCTGGCGGTAGAAATTTCAGCGCAAATGTTAGTGGCTGGGTATTTGCTGAAGGAGCATCGCGATGCGGTTATGGTCTTTGCGCTTGCTAATATGTTAAGTGGGTTGACCGGAGGGCATGGCAACCGAACTCATGATAACGATTTAATTTTAGCGCTGCTGCGGGCACGAGACCAATTGCAGTTAGCTCGGGAAGCTAATGCTTTGATTCGAATTGAGCAGGCAACCATTGCCGCTATCGATGATTTGCAACGCGACTTAGAAAGACTTAACCAGTGATGAGAGGTAATCTCTGATGCAATATGTAACAGCAACAATCGCACAAGAACGGCGACCGTTTTTCCGTAAATCAGCACTTGCTGTACTTATCGCGCTTGGCGCGCTAACGATCGCAGCTTGTAGCACACAGCCAGCAGAGCAAACTCGTCGTGTTGCGACAACCTCAGACCCGTCTACGGCTTCCATTGCTCGGCGCGCGTTTGATTTCCGTGACGCTGATATTCGGGTGCCGAACTACTTCGACACCCAAGGGCTCGAGTTTTGTACCTTCGACGTTCAAAATGAGCACCCGAACTGTCCGTTGTATCGGCCGGTTGTGCGCATGTACTTTGACGTGGCGGACGTCAGTGGTGAAGGTTTTGGTGTCGACGCGGTGCGTGATTACGACGCTCGCGGCTTAGTGAACATGCTAGAAAATCAATTCGCTGGGATTAATCGTTTTCGGATCGTGACTCGTGACGACCAAGTTGTGAGTCAAGAGCTAGCGACATTTCGTCAGCAACAGGGCGATGCCGCTGCGGATGCACGTGCTGCCGAGCAGCGAATTCTGGCGCCGGATTATGTGATTAAACTCGACACCTTACGGTCAGTAAAAAACCAAGGCAGTATCACAGGTTGGATGGATTACAGCTTCGAAATTACCGCGTCGGTATTGAACCCGTTTAGCCGTGAGATTATGGCGTATCCAAATCTTGGTAAAGTGCGAGTGGACTCAGCCGATGTTCGCGATCGTCGGCAACTGCAGTTTGTCACCGCCAATGACCGTTACGTAAGTGGTTTCCGTTACTTTGATTCGGCTCACGTGCAAGCAGTACTCAATGATATGGCGTCGCGCGGAATCGATATTTTGCTTACCCGGATGTTGGCAGAAATGCCAGCTACTGCACAGGTGGTCGGCATTCGTGGTGATCAAATTAGTTTAGACCGTGGTCAAAACGCCGGTGTACTGCCGAACGAAACCATGATCATCTTTGAGTACGAAGCCGGCTTTGCAACCCCCATTGGCGTCGCAGAAGTGACCCCGTCGATGACCAGCTCGGTGGGTGAAATTGTGCGCTGGAAAAACTCAGCAGATGCACGCCGAGTACGAAGTGCCGCCAACGGCGGTATCTATCGTCCAGACAGTGAGCGGCGAGTATTTGCCGTCAGCGTCGGAGCACCATATACGTTCTTGCGTGATCGCACCTAAGCAAGTTCAATTCAGGTATACGAAAAAGGCTTGCGGTTTTATGGTTGAACCGCAAGCCTTTTGTTTAGCTGTTGCTTAATTAGTTGTTGCAAGAAGAACCTTGTCGCAATGTTCTTAACTAGACGCCAATGCTATTGCCTAGCGGCAAAAGTCCTTACCTAAACCGCAGAGCGCTTAAAAGTGAAACGCAGCGCCTAACATCCAGCGATCGTTATTCGCAAATGAATAGCCTGCGACAATGCTAAAGGTCGGGGCAATCCAGTAGCGTCCTTGTAAATGAATCACCACATCATCGTCGTCATTCACGTCGATATACTCAGCTTCAACGCCAAGTTCAAGGTTATGAGCGAGCTTGTGGCGGGCACCAACAAACACGTTGAATCCTGAATCTGAACTTGAAATACCGTTAAACTTAAAGCGTTCACGCACTAGACCCGCACCACCGTAAGCGACGGTATCAAGTTGAACATAATGCTTGTAGCCAAAGCCGAGCTTGGTGAGGTCGACATCGAAACTTTGTACGGATTGGTTAGCATGGCTTAAGCGGAAAAAGAAATCTTCGGTGACAGATGCGGAGAGGGCTAACTTATAACCGTCCAGGTCTGTATTGTTCACGCGTGTTTCTTGGTATTGCGCCGCAATATAATCGAAAGCCGGCTCGTTGGCGGCGACACTCATAGTCGTTAGCGGTAAAGCGCCGACCATTAAGGCAATGAGTCCAGTCGTTTTGTTCATCTTCATGGTCTTACTCCTGTCGTTATAGTCAGAGACTAACAGCCCTAAGTGTATACTGGAGGTTGTCATTTCGCTGTGGCAAAAATCGTCAACAATTGTCAAATTGGTGTAAAAATCCAATCGGTTAACCCTTACATTTCAGTGCGAGAGGGCGTAAGTTAAGGACTGCAAGCGTGAGAATTGCCGATGAAAAAGATAATAAAAAGGGGGAGAGAATGAATTTAACCAAGAAGGTCGGTACGCTATTAACGAGTGCTCTGCTGCTACATCTTGTTGGATGTGGTCAGCAAGCTCAAGAACCACTACGCATTGGCGCGACGATGTCGCAGACTGGCGCGTATCAAACCCAAGGACAGGCAGCACGCAACGGCTATTTACTCTGCGAGCAGGACTTAAATGCAGCAGGAGGACTCTTGGGACGTCCGGTTGAGTTTGTTGTTTATGATGACGAGTCGAGCCAAGAGCGAGCGCGTGCCTTGTACGAGCAATTAATCAGTGTGGAACAAGTTGACGCCATTATGGGTCCCTATGGTTCAACACTTACCGAAGCGGTTGCTCCGATTACAGAGAAACATCGTTACGTACATATTTCACCATTGGCCGCGACTTCTTCGATTTGGGAACAAGGGCGACATCACTTATTTATGGTATTGCCGCCCGCTGATGTTTTCCTTGCTGGGTTGATTAACATGGCCGAACAACACGGTTATCAGCGCGTAGCTGTGTTGTATGAAGACGCATTATTTCCGGCTGCTGCTGCACAAGGAGCAATCGATTTAGCTACTAGCAAAGGCATGGACGTTGTCTTTCAACAGGCGTATACCAGCGGCACGGAGGATTTCCGTAGCTACCTTAGCGACATCGCTACCGCAGAAACGCAGGTATTAGCGTTAGCGGCGTCCGCATTGACCAACTTTGTCACCATTACGCAACAACTCAAAGAGCTTGATATTAATGTTCAACTCATGGGTACCTCGGGGGCCGTGGACGAGTTTCAACACGCGCTTGGTGCCGACGCTGATTATGTAATGGGGCTGTCGGCATGGGAAGCGTCGGTTCCACTGCCTGGTTCAGAACAGTTTGTGCGTAATTACCAAGCTCGTTTTCAGCGCGCTCCAAGCTTCCATGCCGCTGGCGCTTATGGCAGTTGTCAACTGCTTGCCCACGCGATTACCAGCGCAGGTAGCTTGAATAGTGACGCCATTCGCGATGTGTTACTGAATTTAGAAATGACCACTGTTTTTGGCCCATTCGCAGTTGATAAGCGCGGCTATCAAACGGCTCATCAAGGCGTGTTTGTGCAGTGGCAAGACGGCGAAAAACGTGTGATTTGGCCACATGAACAAGCAGTATCCGAACCACGGATCACGATGCCAACTTGGTCGGAACGGGCAAACTAGCCGTTCATTGCTACCTCGATATCGACTTCCAGCAATGACCAACAAAAAAGCTCACGCAGTTTTGCGTGAGCTTTGTCAATGGCGCCCATGGGTTATCGAGCCAGAAATTCCTCTGGAAACGACATCACCCAGTTAATGAAAAGCTCGGTGCCGACTTTTAATGCAGCTTCGTCAGCATAGAAGTAGGGCGAATGATTGCTTGGTGCAGTCGCAGGATCCTGATCGTGCGGTGTTATGCCAAGGAAAACAAACATGCCAGGCACTTCTTGAGCAAAGAACGAGAAGTCCTCAGCGCCGGTGACTAAGTCATTTTCACGTACGTTGCCATCACCGGCAACTTGTCGCGTGAGCGGTAATAAGTGTTCAACTAATTCAGGGTGATTGACGGTAACGGGGTAGCCTTCGTGAATGTGCACGTGAGCTTCGGCACCGGCAGAGCGCGCGGTGTATTCAGCAGTGCGGGTTAGCTTATCGAAAATTTCAGAGCGAATACCCATATCAAAATTACGGATAGTGCCTTCGAGGTAAACCTCGTCTGGAATGATGTTGTTACGAATACCGCCTTCAACAATTCCAAAGCTGACGACCGCTGGCGCTTTAGTAATATCCACCTGGCGACTAACGATGGTTTGGACATTATTAATGACTTGCGCTGCAGTGACGATAGGGTCGACGCCACCCCATGGCCGTGAGCCATGAGTTTGTTCGCCTTTGATGGTTATTTCGAAACGGTCGGAAGAAGCCATCAAGGGGCCCTTACGATAGCCGATAACACCGGTATTGGCTGCTGACCAAACATGAATCCCGAGCACTGCGTCGGGTTGCACGTCGGCAAAAATCCCTTCTTTGAGCATGAGTTCAGCGCCGCCTTCCTCGCCTTCTGGCGCACCTTCTTCGGCAGGTTGGAAGATAAACATCACATTACCTGTAATTTCGTCACGATGAGCAGCTAAGTGCGTGGCCGCACCCATGAGCATGGCGACATGCAGGTCGTGGCCGCAAGCGTGCATCACCGGTACTTCTCGGCCACGATACTCACCCATTGCTTGTGAGGCGAATGGCACATCCGTTAACTCCTTTACGGGGAGTGCGTCCATATCTGCGCGTAACGCAATGGTGGGGCCGGGCTGGCCGCCACGGAGAAACCCAACCACACCTGTGTGGGCAATATCTGTTTGTACCTCAATACCTAAATTTCGAAGATGTTCGGCGACTAAAGCGGCTGTGCGAAATTCGCGGTTACTTAGCTCAGGATGTTGATGGATGTCGCGGCGCCACTCAATGACTTGCTGCTCAAGGTTTGAGCTGATGGTATGAAGTGAGCTGTGGTCATGAGCAGAGGCTGAACTAAACACGAGCGGCGAGGCAAAAAGCAATGCCGCGGCAACTAAACGATGTGCTGTACTACGTGGATGACGGTGTTGATGTCGGTGTGAATGACGGTCCTGAGTTCGGTGCATGGCTATACTCCTACTGTGTCGCTGACGCTAATTTTAAGTTGACTAAACATCTCGTCTAAACCATAGAGTTTTCAGCAGTATGGCAGTATGCTGTGCAGACGACAACTCAGACGACAACTCAGACGACAACTATAGCGAGACGGGTGGAGTGGTGAACTCAATGTGGTGCCAGCATGCAGGCGTACGTTTTCAACTGACGCGGAAAAATATGAAAACCATGCGCATACGCATTAAAGCACGATCGGGCGATGTGCTTGTTTCCGCACCGCATCGAGTGGCAACGGAACAAGTCCTTGCGTTTGTAGCGGCGAAAAGTGACTGGATTCGTGGCCATGTTGAGCAAATTAAACAGCAACCGGATCAAGGTGAAACACTGGACTGGCACAAGCTCGAAGAGCAAAGGGCGGCTTTGCAACGATATGCAGAGCAGCGTTTACCTTACTGGGCGGAACGTATTGGTGTCGAGCCACTCGAAGTGCGGATTAAAAAAATGCACAGTCGCTGGGGTAGTTGTAACATTCGGAGTAAGCGAATTTGGCTCAGCTTGATGCTAGCGGACAAACCATTCGAGTTGGTTGATTACGTCTTGGTGCACGAGCTCGTTCATTTACATGAAGCCAATCATAGTGCTCGTTTTTACCGATTAATGGACCGATTTCTGCCGAATTGGCAAAGATTCGATAAAGAATTAAACCCAAATCGTCGGCGACGACTATAATTAATAGCGTCATTGAGACCAACATGAGAGGTCATTTATGCAGATATTTTCGCGATTAAATTTCCATGGACTTAAACTAATAGCATTGAGTTTGATGACTGTCTTCGTCGTCACTGCCTGTGCGGGACAGCCGGCCTACCGGGCAGCTGAGCGTGGTGGCTTTGGCTATTCCGAACGTCAAATTACGGAAGAGCAATACCGGGTGAACTTCAAAGCCCGCGGCGATAATATTGGGATGGCGGTCGATTACGCCATGCTTCGCGCTGCTGAAATTACCCTTGAACGCGGTTATGACTGGTTTCGGGTGACCAACCGCGAAACTTTTGTTGATCGTGAACGCGTCAGTAGCAGCCACGTTGGCTTCGGCATGGGTTATCCAGGGCCTTTTACTCGGTATCACCTAGGGATGACCTTAGGGGACGGCCGCAGCGAAGTTGAAGTGAATTTAGAAATTCGCCTCGGACGAGGACCTGTTCCAGATGACGAAAATGTTTTCAAAGCCAGTGAAGTTTTTGAAAACCTCCGCCCACGTGACGCTGACTAAGCACAACTGATAGGTACGCAATGACAATTCATGCTCACGGAGGAGACGCGCGAGCTCAGGGAAATACAAACGAACTCGCGACGTCAGGGCGTGCCCTAATTTTTCTTAATCCACTACCGAATCGCCGCAAAGCAAAATTGCTTGCGGCGCTCGAACATGCGCTCGTGCAAGAGGGCAGTACATGGCATCGGTTCGAAACTTTCGCGCAATTAGAACGGACAGTTGCTGCAGTTGAAACATTACTGCAGCAAGAAACGTTTGACCGCGTGGTGGTGCTTGGTGGCGATGGCACGTTACACCAAGCAGTCAATGCTTTAGTAGCAAGTCGTTTGCCGGTTGGTTATTTGCCATGCGGCACTGGTAACGACTTTGCCCGCGGTTGGTTTTCAGCTTTTACCTCAACTGCGACATTGACTGACTGGGTGGAACAAGCTTTGCATGGGACACCACACGCGATTGACTTAGGGCAAGTTGGTTCACGCTATTTCGCTAATGTTGCAGGTGTCGGTTTTGACGGTGATCTGGTGCGTCGCATGGGCGTCAAAAAGTTTCTTTGGCCGCGGTTTAGCTATCTTTGGTCGGCCTGCTTAAGTTTGTTGCGTTATCGTGAACAGCCGCTGGCACTTCGTGGAACGCAGCAAAAGCTTCTGGCAGTGTCGCAACGACCGACGTTTATGTTAATTGCAGCGAATAATCAGTTTTTTGGTGCTGGTATGCACATTGCGCCGCATGCATTGGTAGATGACGGCTACTTAGCTTATTGTTTAGTTGAAAAAATGCCCCTTTGGCGGAAGTTGCTAGCGTTACAAAAGCTTTACCGTGGCGCCCATGTCAACCTTCACAAGGTGCACACAGGTCAATTTTCGGCACTTGAAATAACAACACCGAATTTACCCGTTGAGGCTGACGGTGAACTGATTGGCATGACCCCAGTGCGAATCCGAACGATTCCCGCCGCATTCCTTCTGCGCGCGGTTGACTAATTACGATGATAACTTACCGTAAGCCGGCTTCAAGGCCACAAGTCTGCAGCACCTGTTGCCACAGTTCGGCATGGTGGCGAACTTCCTGCTGTAGCTGCTGAGCAATGCTTTCAGAACCTGCTAAATAGCGAAAATACGCATGCCATTGCGGATGATCAACATAGTCAGATAAAGCTTGAATACGTGGCTCAAGCTGTTGCTGATAACCATCCCAGCGGGCAAACATGGGCTGTAATTCACCTATCCAAAATGCCATGAGCACGTTATGCAGGTAATCTGCAGCAGCGGGTTGGTGATTTGGGCGGCAACCCACCAAGGTGCCAGCGTCGGTTAGCTGTTGATTCAATGCTTGCATATAGCCTAGGGCGTGCTGTTGACTGCGTAGGTAACGACCTAAGAAATCCCCTTGACCGAGCGCAGCAACGGCGACTTGCCAATCGTTTAAATTCACTTCGATGACCTGCAAGTCAGACTCAGCTGTGAGACTGCCTGACGTTTGTGTAGCAGCAAGGAATCGCTCTATCTCGGTAAATATGTACAAAAAGTAATCAATGGCTTCGAGTGTTTCTGACGCTGCGGCCATAGTTTCAACCGCCAGTAAGTTACGCCCCGGGCGCAAGCTATCACGCATAATCGGGTCATTGGTGATCATGCGTTGCCGCCAATTTGGTAATGTCGACGTTTTGTGGGCGATGGCTGCGGTTAGTTCACTGGCAATCGAGCTGTCAGCGATGTGAGCATCCTGCAAACATTCAGGGAGGGCAGTGAGCATGGCAAGTTCATGCCGTAAGCGCGCATTCGGTGGTTGAACACGGCCAAGCGAACTATTGCGTTCGGCAATTAGTTGTCCGGCCCGACAACGATTGAGTCTCTGGCTTGCCACTAAACTAATGGTGAATTCAGGGATAGCTTCACGTGTGACTTGGACGCGTGGCGGCTGCGGAAATTCTGGCCGTTCAGTCGCTACCAATGGTGCATCGGTTAAACGAGCAATACGCTTTTGGTAATCAAGCAGAGCATCATCACTGGTGCGCGAGCAGGCACTCAAAAACAGAACCAAAAATACGCTAACAAGCGTAGGTATGAGAGTCGTGCCAAGATATTTCTTTTGCGCTACACTAGCGGCAAATTGAGCTGACATGGTCGGCAGTCCACAGTGAAGTTAAGGGTTTTACATGTTTACCGGTATTGTACAAACGAAAGCTAAGGTTAACGCGATTCACGATCAGGGGCAATTTCGTCAGCTCCAAATTGCCGTTGCTCCTGAATACTTGCAGGCTGTCGAAACGGGCGCCAGTATTGCCATTAATGGTTGTTGCTTAACGGTAACCGGCTTTGACCAAAATGTTTCAGCAACCGAATCTTGGGTTCGCTTTGATGTCATCGATGAAACCTTAAGACTGACCAATTTAGGCGACTTACAGGTTGGTAGCGAAGTAAACTTTGAGCGTTCGTTAACACTCGGTCGAGAGCTTGGTGGACACTTAGTTTCAGGCCACATTCAAACCACCGCAACCTTGGCGCAACGGATTGACAGCGACAATAATTGTCGTTTGTATTTGCAAATAGAACCGTCGTGGCTCGAATATATTCTGCCGAAAGGGTTTGTTGCTGTGGATGGCGCCAGCTTAACGGTTGGCGAGGTCGACGCCACGGGGTTTTGGCTGCATTTAATTCCAGAAACCTTAGCCCTAACGATTCTCGGTGAAGCGAAGGTTGGTCAACGTATCAACATCGAAGCGGATCAACAAACAGTGACGATTGTCGAGACAGTGAAACGCGTGTTGCAGCGGCAATAAGCGTTGCTGCCTAATAGTATTGTTCGTCGTCCGCTTTAATGCGCACATGGAACTTGTCGTCACCAACATCACGAAAAAGTTCGACGTATAAAACATCACCGCAAACAGGGCACTCTTCTTCATAATTTTGTGGATCATCTTCGGAAAGATCCACATAAAAGTGAATGGTGTGCCCGCAATGCGGACAATGCGCTGCTGCATCGTGCAATTTTTCTTGGTCCATAGTCATGTCCTATGTCAGCAGAAAAGGAAAACCTTCACCTTGTTAACTATAGCAATGACACTGATAACCTGCTGCAGAATCGCCTTTGGAGAGCGTAACGTGACGTCATATCAACAAATTTTCTTGGAAAATTGCCACCGATGAACGTCGTTGTTGGAGCTTCGTCAATCCAGGAACTCGGTAGCTTAGTGAGTCCGTTTATCGGCCAACTTGCCGCATTACTTGCTGCGTTCTGCTGGGCGTTAGCAACACTTATGTATGCCCGTAGCAGCCATCACTTAAGTTCTGCACAGTTAAATTTGGTGAAAGGCCTAATCGCAACACCGTTACTCGCGTTCGGGTTGTTCTTCTTTACCAACATGCAACAACTGAGTTGGGACAGCACCCCAATTTGGCTGCTATTGCTAAGCGGTGTGATTGGTATCACCATCGGCGACACCTGTTATTTTTCAGCTCTACGACGCTTGGGGGCAGGGCATACCATCTTACTTGAGTATCTAGCGCCTCCGTTCGCGGCTGTAATCGCGTGGTTGTTTCTCAGTGAAACCCTAAGTGGCGGACAAATCGTTGCAGCCTTAGTCGTCATTACCGGCGTTCTTTTGGTGCTAACCGAGCGGCAACCGATCGCAGGTGTGCCATTGTCGCGCAGTGGCGTACTATTTGGTGTTGCCGCTGCGATTTGCCAAGCCGTCGGTTTGGTCATGGCGTTTTATGCGTTTCAACATTTCAGTATTAACGCCTTGCAGGCCGCGATGTTGCGTCTTGCCGCCGGCACGATCATGTTAACGGTTGCACTACTGGTGTTAAAGCCACGGATGTTAAAGCAGACCGTTACTGCAGTTCGAGCCACGCATTTACCAACACTCTTCAGTGCGATTGTTTTAGGGACCTTCTTGGCAATTTGGTTACAACAAACGGCAATCGCCTATGTCACGCCAGGCATCGCGCAAACACTTCTATCAACTGCGCCACTGTTTATGCTTGGCCTCAACGTTATCCGGGGCCGGCGGGTAAGCTTTCGCGCTGTCGTCGGAACCTTAGTGGCGATGATCGGTATTAGTGTTCTATTTTTGCTTTAATGCCAACATGGCCGCGACCAGATAAGTTGCGGCCTTGCTGTGGTTCAAAGCGATTCTTGATTGCGTCATCGGGCTGGCTTCGGTATAGTTGCCCGGTTAAATTCTTCTCTTACTTATTTTATGTAATCAATGCATACAAGTGGCACTTGGTAGGTGTCACCACTGTAAAAAAGGAACGCTCATGCCAGTAATTACTCTCCCCGATGGTAGCAAACGCGAATTCGACCGCCCTGTATCTGTTCTTGATGTCGCCAATGATATCGGTCCAGGCCTAGCGAAAGCCACGGTTGCAGGTCGTGTGAATGGCGAATTAGTTGACGCTTGTGACGTGATTGAAAACGACGCTACGCTCGCAATTATTACCCCTAAGAATCCTGAAGGTGTGGAGATTATTCGGCACTCATGCGCGCATTTGTTAGGGCACGCCATCAAGCAGTTGTGGCCAAATACAAAAATGGCGATAGGCCCGACAATCGATAATGGTTTTTACTACGACGTTGATATCGATCGACCACTTTCGCAAGAAGACCTTGATGCACTTGAAAAACGTATGCAAGAGTTGCAAAGCACTAATTACGACGTGGTTAAAAAGAAAGTAAGCTGGGATGAAGCTCGCGAAGTATTTGTGCAACGTGGTGAAAGCTACAAAGTAGAAATTCTCGATGAGAACATTGCCCGTGACGACCGTCCAGGCCTTTATCATCACGAAGAATACATCGACATGTGTCGTGGCCCGCACGTGCCTAACATGCGTTTTTGTCAGCATTTTAAAATCATGAAAGTGGCTGGAGCGTATTGGCGTGGTAATTCCGATAACAAAATGTTGCAACGGATTTACGGCACTGCCTGGGCTGACAAAAAAGAATTAAAAGCTTATTTGCAACGTTTAGAAGAAGCAGAAAAGCGCGATCACCGGAAAATCGGTAAAACTCAAGATTTATTCCACTGGCAGGAAGAAGCGCCAGGTATGGTGTTTTGGCACCACAATGGTTGGACTATCTTCCAAGAGCTAGAAAAATTTGTCCGCGAAAAGCTGCATGATTATGACTATCAGGAAGTAAAAGGCCCATTGATGATGGACCGCGTACTCTGGGAAAAATCTGGCCACTGGGAAAAGTTCTCGGAGTTGATGTTTACAACATCTTCGGAAAACCGCGAATATGCAGTCAAACCAATGAACTGTCCGGGCCATGTACAGATTTTTAACCAAGGTCTGAAGTCATACCGTGATCTACCATTGCGAATGGCTGAGTTTGGTTGCTGTCACCGTAACGAACCGAGCGGTGCTTTGCATGGTTTGATGCGGGTGCGCGGTTTTACGCAAGACGACGCTCACATTTTCTGTACCCAAGATCAAGTGCAAGACGAAGTGTCTGGCTGTATCCGTATGGTTTATGAAACGTATCAGGCGTTCGGTTTTGACAAGATCGTCGTGAAGCTATCAACCCGCCCAGCGAAACGTCTTGGTGATGACGCCATGTGGGATCGTGCAGAGGCTGCACTAGCCGATGCATTGAAGAGCCACGACATCGAATTTGAGTATTTACCGGGTGAAGGTGCCTTCTACGGACCGAAAATTGAATTTACTTTACATGATTGTCTCGGTCGAGCGTGGCAATGTGGTACAATTCAGCTCGATTTTGCATTACCTGACCGTTTGGGCGCAACTTATGTGGGTGAAGACAACGAACGTCACATACCAGTGATGATTCACCGCGCGATTTTAGGTTCGCTTGAACGTTTTATGGGTATTTTGATCGAAGAGTACGCTGGTTATTTCCCGCTTTGGTTGGCACCAACGCAGGTCGTGGTGATGAATATTACCGATAATCAGGCCGAATATGTCGAAAATTTCGTCTCAGAATTGAAAAAACAGGGCTTTAGAGCAAAAGCCGACTTGAGAAATGAGAAAATAGGCTTTAAAATTCGCGAGCACACGCTTAAGCGCGTGCCGTACTTATTGGTGGTAGGAGATCGCGAGGTAGAGGAAGGACAAGTCGCGGTTCGTACCCGGCGAGGTGAAGACCTCGGCAAATTTGCCGTGGCCGATTTCATGGCTCGCTTACGCGAAGAAGTAACAACCCGCGTAATTTCTTAGAACTGATTGGAGGAAGACACAATTAAAGGCGGAAAAAAAGGCCAAAAGGCCGACAAAACACGTATTAACGAAGACATCACGGCTGGAGAAGTCCGTTTAATCGACGGCGAAGGAGAACAGCGTGGTGTTGTAAGCTTAACCGAAGCACTTGAAGTTGCTGCAGAAGCAGGGCTTGATCTCGTTGAGATCAGTCCAAATGCTGAGCCGCCTGTGTGTCGCGTCATGGACTACGGAAAGTTCCTGTACGAGAAAAGTAAGCAACAGAAAGAGCAGAAGAAAAAGCAGAAACAGATTCAGGTCAAGGAAGTTAAATTCCGACCTGGTACTGATGAAGGCGATTACCAGGTAAAACTGCGCAACCTGCGTCGCTTTCTTGAGGGTGGTGACAAAGCAAAAGTCACTATTCGTTTCCGTGGCCGGGAAATGGCACATCAGGAGATTGGTATTGACCTTCTTGAGCGGATTAAAACCGATCTCGAAGAAGTATCAACTTGTGAATCGTTCCCTCGTCGGGCCGAAGGGCGTCAGATGATTATGGTTCTGGCACCACTTAGTAACAAGTAACGTGGGTTTACAAGTAAGTTTTCAATCGGAAAGCTTCACCCCGGCTACTTAATGGCAATCTCAATGCGGAGTTTTTGCAATGCCAAAAATGAAAAGTGTAAAAAGCGCTACTAAGCGTTTTAAGAAAACTGCTTCAGGCGGTTACAAGTGCAAGCAGTCTCACTTGCGTCACATTCTGACCAAGAAGAGCTCAAAGCGTAAACGTCACCTGCGGGCTAAGAGCATGGTTCATAAGAGCGATGTTGCTTTAGTCGATCGCATGTTACCGTACGCATAAGAGAGGAGACTGACACATGGCACGAGTAAAACGTGGTGTGATGGCGCGCGCGCGTCACAAGAAAATCATGAAGCAGGCGAAAGGTTACTATGGTGCTCGCAGTCGCGTATTCCGCGTTGCGAAGCAAGCTGTAACTAAAGCTGGTCAATACGCATACCGTGACCGTCGCGTGAAGAAACGTACGTTCCGTCAATTATGGATCGTTCGTATCAACGCAGCGGCTCGTCAAGGTGGCCTCTCTTACAGCCGTTTCATCAACGGTTTGAAGAAAGCATCTGTTGAGATCGACCGTAAGATTTTGGCTGATATCGCTGTTCACGACCAAGCAGGTTTTGCTGCATTGGTAGAGAAAGCGAAAGAAGGTCTGTCTGCGTAAGCAAACAGCTTCAAGCTAGAATAGAGAAGGGAGCCATTGGCTCCCTTTTTGCTGTCTGACGTTTATGAATTCTTGCTCAGGCAAACGTATTAAATTTTCTTAATTCATTTCATTTCATTTCATTTCATTTCACTTCACAGATATCTCACGGCCGCTAAATTTCGATATGAAATTGAAGGTAACTACACTAAGAACAAATATAGACCTTGCATCCTGCTGAAATCTTGGCCAAAATTGTTGTTGGTTGTTTTATAAACAATCACATGGAGAACAATCACATGGAGAACAATCACATGGAGAATAGTCAACAGGCACAAGGACAGCGAAAGTGGCGATTATTATTTGGCTCTAATTTCTTATTGGTGACAATCGCTTGGTTGTTTTTTAGCGCAGCGTTTAATCCCTCGTTTGCTCATTCTCAATCCTCTTCGGACGCGCAACGACTCGAAAAAGTCTTTGTTTGCGAAACCTGTAATCGTCAGGAAGCAATATCGATAGCGCATGCACAGGCACCGTTGGCGGAATGTACCTTTACACAGGAACAGGGGCAAATTCCTACGCCCGATGATATGTCTTGTTTTGCAGCGCCACGAGTGCTCATGGTCGTTAATCCCATCGAACAGCGAGCGTATAAATTTCGCGTTCAAGTTCAATGCCATGGTACCTGGTGTGCGTCAGGTAATCCAACGACTCAAGAATTGGCACCGACAGCAGAGGAGTTAGCAGATTTAGCTGTCTTTTATAGTTTTCACCAACGCTTTTTAGCCGCATTACAGGCGCAAAATGATTTCGAAGTAGTCACTCAACCAATACCCTTAGTGGACTGGACTACGCATGAACTTGACGTTGTCGAAAACTACAATTTGTCGGCAGAAAGTTGTGAGGGGCATCCAGTGCAGTATTTCACAAATTTAAACTGGCGTAACGCATTCCACCGCATGTTGGCAACCGGGATCAGTAGTCGCTTCGGTACTCGTTCATTTGAAGCAGTGGTGACAGATAAACGTTTGAATGGCTTGTCTTTTGGGAAACAACAAGTCGGGGTTAGTTGGGAATATAGCCGCAATGACTTGTGGACCATGTACCGCTTTTCAGACCCGTGGAATAACCGTTTGAACTTTAAAGTCAGCTATGAAGGTAATGTCTCAGAAGGCCCCATAGAACCGCACCTCGTTCGGTTTATCTTAGCCCCAGGCACCTCGGCGATTGGTGGCGTTTTAGTCAGTGATTTAATCAGTGGCGCACACTTAAGTTTACGTTCGTTAGGTGATATCGGATGCTTATCGTTATTATTAAATAATCCTGAATTCTTTGAGCCCATATCACACGGCGAACCAGAGTTTGTTCGCCAAAACCCAGACAACCCAGCGAGTCCTTTTGTCGAACGCTGTTATAAAACCGTGAAAACACAAAGCTGTATCGTCAATGACGATAATACGCGTCAATGTTTACCGCAAACGGTCGGTTTTTGGGAGATGTGCCCAGTGAACTTTCCCTAAATAGCTAACTAAATAAAACGATGGTTTGTGGTTTTAGAGTTTAGCGGCCTTACTGTCATGATGAGTAGCCAGCGCCGGTTTTGCGCTGGCTACTTTTTTGAACATGTACCTTTTACTCGCAATTTTATGTGCAGGTTGGCGTTGCGATCTGTTATCATATCGGCTTATTTTTCAACGTTATTTGTGAGCGTGGGTGCGTTTTTAGAAGGTCGGCTATTGACCGTGACTTGGGCGATAGTCTGAATACATTGAAGACGCCAAATACTCGGTTCTTAATACGTGATGCAAAACTCCTGAGTAACTGGTTCATTGAGGAAAGTCATGGATTTACAAGCAATTCTAGCAGCGGGTAAAGCAGCCTCAGCTGCTGCGACTACGCCAGCGCAACTCGAAGATGTTCGAGTTGAATATATGGGTAAGAAAGGCCATTTAACCGAGCAGTTAAAAAGCCTTGGAAAATTAAGCCCTGAAGAGCGTCCGCAAGCAGGTCAGTTAATCAACCAAGCCAAGCAAGAATTGCAAGAGATTCTCAATGCACGTCGCGACGAGCTGAAAGACGCAGAAATGAATCAGCGTTTAGAAGCTGAGCGCATTGATGTCACGTTAGCAGGGCGCATGAACCAACTCGGTGGTTTACATCCGGTGACACGTACGATTCAACGAATTGAAGATTACTTTGGTCAACTTGGCTTCGGCGTTAAACAGGGCCCTGAAGTGGAAGATGCGTTCCATAATTTCGATGCCTTGAATATTCCTCCTCAGCATCCAGCGCGCGCAGACCATGACACCTTTTATTTCAATGCTGACGCGATGTTGCGTACGCATACCTCAGGTGTGCAAATTCGCACCATGGAAAAGCAACAACCACCATTGCGGATTATTGCCCCAGGTCGGGTATACCGGAATGATTATGATCAGACGCATACGCCGATGTTCCACCAAGTTGAAGGCCTCATGGTCGACAAAAATGTCAGCTTTGCTGAGCTCAAAGGCATTCTGCATGACTTCCTACACCACTTCTTCGAAGAAGATCTAGAAATTCGTTTCCGGCCGTCATTCTTCCCATTTACGGAGCCTTCAGCTGAGGTCGATGTGCGTCGTAAAGACGGCAAATGGTTAGAAGTATTAGGTTGCGGGATGGTGCATCCGAATGTCCTGAAAGCAGTCAATATCGACCCAGAAGAATATACGGGCTTTGCGTTTGGTATGGGCGTTGAACGGTTAACTATGATCCGTTACGGCGTTAATGACTTACGCGCATTCTTTGAAAATGACTTACGTTTCTTAAAACAGTTCGGCTAAGCGGTAGAGGGAAGAATAGATTATGAAATTCAGTGAACAGTGGCTACGAGAGTGGGTCAACCCAGAGCTGAGCACCGAGCAATTAGCCGAACAATTAAGCATGGCTGGTTTGGAGGTTGACGGTATTGAACCGGTCGCCGGGGTATTTTGCGGTGTGGTTGTAGGCGAAGTTAAAGCCTGTGAACAACACCCGAACGCAGACAAGTTGCGAGTAACGAAGGTTGACATTGGCGGTGACGAGCTGCTCGATATTGTTTGTGGCGCAGCAAACTGCCGTACCGGTATTAAAGTTGCAGTAGCAACGGTTGGTGCTGAGTTACCAGGCGACTTTAAAATTAAGAAAAGCAAACTTCGTGGTGAGCCTTCGCACGGCATGTTGTGTTCAGCTTCGGAACTTGAATTGAGCGACGATCATGACGGCATTATGGAGTTACCAGCGAACGCGCCAGTTGGTCAAGATTTCCGTGAGTGGCTGGGTTTGAACGACCATGCGATTGAGATTGATTTAACGCCAAACCGGGCTGATTGTCTCGGTATTCGCGGCTTAGCTCGTGAAGTTGGGGTATTGAATCGGCTTGATGTAAACGAACCAGTAGTCGCAGCTGTGCCGGCAACGATTGCGGATCAGCGCGACATTCACCTCGACGCGCCTGCTGCGTGCCCACGTTATTTGGGGCGGGTTATTCGCAATATTAATGCCAATACCCAAGCGCCATTGTGGCTGCAAGAACGTCTGCGTCGTGCTGGCGTGCGCTCAATTGACGCGGTGGTCGACATTACCAACTATGTACTGCTCGAACTTGGTCATCCTATGCATGCATTCGATTTGCAGCAATTAAATGGTGATATTCATGTTCGTATGGCACATAACGGTGAACAACTAACTCTCCTTGATGGTCAAGAAGTGACCTTGCAAGACGATGTGTTAGTGATTGCGGACGAGCAGAAAGCAGTCGCCATGGCCGGCATTTTTGGTGGTGAGCATAGCGGTGTCACTACAGAATCACGTGACATTTTCCTCGAAAGTGCGTTCTTTGCCCCAGATGCAATTATGGGTCGCGCTCGTCGCTTTGGTTTGCATACCGACGCCTCACATCGCTATGAACGCGGTGTGGACCCAGAGTTACAGCGTACAGCTATGGAGCGCGCCACAGCATTGATTCTTGAAATTTGTGGTGGTGAAGCGGGTCCTGTGGTTGAAGCGGTAAGCAACGATCATTTGCCGAAAGCTGCGGATATTTCGTTGCGTTCAGCGCGTTTGAGTCGTGTTCTTGGTGCGGACATTGCGGTAACAGACGTTGAAGCGATTCTTACACGTTTAGGTTTTGCAGTGACTAAAACAGCCAGTGGCTGGCAGGTTTCTGTGCCAACCTACCGCTTTGATATTGCGATTGAAGAAGATCTTATTGAAGAAATAGCGCGGGTATACGGCTACAACAACATTGCTGCTGTTGCGCCAACTGCAGAATTAAGAATGACGCGGGTGGATGAAGTGAATTTGCCACTACGTTCACTGCAGCAGGTTATGCTAGCGCAAGGTTATCAAGAAGCGATTACTTACAGCTTCGTTGACCCGAAACAGCAAGCTCAGCTGTATCCGGAATTAGCGGCACTCACATTGCCACACCCAATTTCGATCGAAATGTCATCCATGCGTCTCGGTTTGTGGCCAGGTTTAGTTGGTGCCGCTGGTTACAACCAAAAGCGTCAACAACAGAATATTCGTTTGTTTGAAACGGGTCTGCGCTTCATTCCTGACCCAGCTGCTGAAAACGGCATTTTACAACAGCCGATGATCGCGGGTGTGATTATGGGGACTGTTCAAGGCGAGCACTGGAGCGATGGTGTTCGTGCTGTTGATTTTTACGATTTGAAGGGGCACGTAGAAACGTTATTGCGGGCGACCGGTCGTTTCGATGAGTTCCGTTTTGTTGCATCAGCACACACAGCCTTGCATCCAGGGCAGAGCGCTGCGATTTATCGTGGCGAAACGCTAGTTGGTTATTGTGGGGCGTTGCATCCGCAATTCGAAAAGCTGTTTGGCCTGAAAGGGCGCGCGTTTGTTTTTGAACTTGATTTAAGCTTGTTACGTGAACGTTTAGTACCGCAAGCTGGCGTAATTTCAAAGTTCCCATCTATCCGTCGCGATATCGCTATTCTGGTCGACCGCCAAGTTGCAGCTGGTGAAGTGTTAGAATCAATTAAAAAAATTGGCGCAAATCAGTTAGTTGACCTAAACTTGTTTGATGTATACACCGGAGAAAATGTGCCAGCCGACTCGAAGAGCTTGGCCATTGCTCTGACGTTACAGGCGGCAGATCGTACCCTGGAAGATCAGGAAGTAAATTCCTTGATGGAACAGGTGATAAACGCGCTGCGAAATGAATTCAATGCGGTGTTGAGGGACAGTTAATATGGCGCTGACCAAAGCTGAAATTGCCGAACATTTGTTTGAGAAATTAGGAATGAACCGGCGGGATGCCAAAGAGTTAGTGGAAACATTCTTTGAAGAAATTCGCCAAGCGCTTGAAAGTGGTGAACAGGTGAAAATTTCTGGATTCGGAAATTTTGACTTGCGTGACAAAGCACAGCGCCCGGGACGTAACCCTAAAACTGGTGAAGATATTCCAATTTCAGCGCGTCGAGTGGTTACCTTTCGACCCGGTCAGAAGTTTAAAGCGCGTGTTGAAGACGCTAACTTTGAAGAGTAACTCGATGTTGGATCGTCTAGTCGCTTGCTATTAAAGTTTACAATTTAATCTATTGTCGTGGCCAATTAATAGTAACGAAATAAAAAAAACGAGCAGGAAATTCCTGCTCGTTTTTTTTATTGGGAGAAAACAACTTCGTAGGTTGTTTCTTACTTAAAGAACAAACTGCTGAACGGATTGAGCAAACGTGCCATACCTGAAGTAAATTGTAGTGGGGCATCGAGCCAAGCCAAGGTTAAGCAGTCTTCCTCTGCAGTTTGTGGCGAATGACGATGATCAGCACCAAGGAAAACAAAGTCCCCATCGTGATACCGGTCGTGTTCATCATTGAAGGTACCGTTAATCACCAAAGTTGCTTCGTGTTGGCGATGAGTATGTTCAGGTACTGACGCACCTGCACCCATATAGATTAGATTCACTGCACTGTGATCATCTACTTTTAATGGTGCACGCCATACTGAACCAGGTACTTTACTCCAGTCGCCTAAGCGGTGCGATACGCGTTTAAGAGCCGGTGGTAGGCGGAACTGCTTGCCTTCAACCGTTACTTTATCAAGGATCTGTTGTGGCGCACTGATTGCTGGCGCAGCCGAATTGAGAATATCTTCAAGCATCGCTTGCATCGTCAGCTCGCTGAAGTCGGTACTGGCACCGAGCTCTTTTGCTGATAAATGTGTTTCGATGTCTCGAGAGTGAGCTTTGCAGTGCTGACACATGTCAATATGGGTACCAACCACAACGGCGAGGGCGCTGTCGAGATTTCCCTGTACGTACTGCACAAGCAGTTCTTCGTTTGGATGGAATTTAATCATGGTCAGTAATCAACTCTCTAAGTTTCTGTAACGCCAAGCGGGTACGTGATTTTACCGTACCCAATGGAATACCCAGCTCGTCCGATACTTCTTGCTGTGACTTGCCTTCAATATAAATGGAAACAATCACCTCGCGCTGTGCGTCTGGCAATTGACTGTAATAGCTTGTAATTTCTTGCAGCAGTATGGTTTGGTCGATGGCGAACTCTTCGTCGCTGTCTGACATTTCTTCAGACAACACCGGCCACAACTCTTCAGCGCTTATGTCGTTTTGGTTTTTCTTACTTTTACGCAAGATATCGAAACGAATGTTTCGCGCGATGGTGAAAATCCAAGTTGTCGGGGAGCCTTTCTCTGGGCTAAACAAATGCGCTTTGTGCCAAACATTGGTCATTGTTTCTTGGACCAAGTCCATCGCTGTCTGCTCGTTGCCAAACTGACGCGTTGCAAAACTTTGTAAGCGCGGCGCGAAATGCTTAAACAACTCAGAGAATGCGCGGCGCGAACGCTGCACAGCAACCTCCGCTAACAACGCAGCGAGGTGTTCGGGAGTAATCTCTTGCGGACTTGCACTGTTCGTTTTCATGTACTGTCGGTTGACCCGCTTTTCTGGCATGACCTGCATCATAGTGTACGCCTTTATTTTAACCCGCACCAAACAAACTTATGTTTTCGAATACTTGGGTTAACGTATTGGCCGCAAATTTGGATCAGTTTCGAGATCAGTTTCGAGATCAGTTTAATTCGTTTTGCTGCTCATTTTCCGCAAACAGTTGGGCGAGGTAAGCCAACATCTGGCTAAAGTTATTCTCGCTCAAGAGATCCTGTTTCACTTCCCCAGGCAGCGGCAATAGTTCTAACCAGCGATTACAGACCCAAGTCGGGTCGTCAAAATTTCGATCCGGATAGAGTCGTGCAATTTCTGGATAGTTATTAAAAACTTCTTCGAGACGCTGTTTCAATTCATGTGCCCAAACTTCCGCTTCAGTCATCGGAATCGATGCTGCGGGTGACTTGAATTGGACTTGACCGCGGCGCAAACCGTCCGACTCAGTCTTAATTTCATCGATTTCAAACAAGCGTTCACCCAAAATGGTGATCCCGAGGTAGCCATCTGCCAGTGTTTCGAAATCGATAATTCGTACAAGTGTACCAACTTTGTACACGTGAGTGTTTTGGTCTCGGTCACCATTTGGATTGAGCATGCACAATCCAAATCCGGTTTGCTCACGTAACGATTCACGCACTAACCGTAAGTAGCGAGGTTCGTACACACGCAACTGCATGCGACCGCCCGGGAGTACCGTGGAGGTCAATGGAAATAATCCTAATGTTGTTGAGTTTGGCGTCGCCATTACTAAATTCCTGTGCCTATGAATACGACTAAGATCAAACAATTTCATGCCAGAGGTTGGCGTATGCAAATTTTTACGTCAGGATGAAGAAAGTGGATCTATGTTGGTTAAAACTATTTTAAAGGATCGAAAATGAGTCAAGCGCCAGTGTACGTAGGTATTAGCGCATGTTTAGTTGGACAGAAAGTTCGCTATGACGGTGGCCATAAAGCCAACGATTTTTGTCAGCATCAACTTGCAAAACATGTTGAGTACTTGCCACTTTGTCCAGAAGTCGGAATTGGCATGTCGGTTCCGCGTCCTACCATTCGTTTGGTTGGTACACCTGAAGACACGCGTGCTGTGGTGCAAAAGACGGGTGAGGATGTGACCGATAAGTTAGCCAATTTCGCCACGGTTCGTACATCGCAGCTCGATCAATTGTCGGGTTATATTCTTTGTGCGAAATCACCGAGCTGTGGGATGGAGCGGGTACGGCTTTACAACGAAGAGAGCAACGCTAATCGCAAGGAAGGTATGGGCATTTTTGCAGCCAAATTACGTGAACTTTATCCAGCCTTGCCGATGGAAGAAGATGGTCGCTTGAATGACGCGGCGTTGCGGGAAAACTTTGTCTTACGCATGTACGTGTACTACGAATGGAAAAACTTACCACAACCGCTCACGAAGAAAGACCTATATCGCTTTCATGCCCGTCATAAATTGTTATTACTTGCTCATAATCAGGGCGTCTATCGTGCGCTCGGGAAGGAGCTTGCGCAGCAAGAATTGCTGAGTGATGAATTTTTGACTAATTATATATTTCGTTTAATGCGCGCTCTCAGCAAACCTGCGTCACGCCGAGATCACACCAACGTGTTGCAGCATGTTCAAGGCTATTTCCGAAAACACATTGACTCGAAACAACGCACGGCCTTAGCACAGTTAGTCTTAGACTATCGCCGCGGAACTGAACCGTTAGCAGCACCACTAACTATGATGCGGCATTACCTTCACATGTTTCCCGACCCATATTTGCAGGAGCAATCTTATTTTCAGCCTTATCCCGATGATCTAAAACTGCGTTATGGGCTGTAATTGTTGGCTCTAATCGAAGACTTATGGTTAAAAACTTAAACCATCAGCTGAAAATTGTCGTCATCGTGAGAAGGAAGAGGCCGTGGCATCCACAGTTAAAGCAGAGACCAGTCACCGAGAAACAAGTGCGGCAATAGTTTGGTTTCGCCAGGATTTGCGAGTACTCGATAATGATGCGCTGCAGCGAGCCTGTGTGAATCATGAATGCGTCCATGCAGTTGCCCTTCGAACTCCGAAACAATGGCTGCAGCACGACTGGTCAGCGATTAAATGGGACTTATATGAGCGTCGTCTCGTTACTTTAGCCAATGAACTTGCCGAGCTCGGGATTGTATTGACGGTCCTTGACGTTCCGGATTATGCGGCGATTCCTGATGCATTGTGTGAGTTTACGCAACGACACAATGCTACTGCTGTTTACTGGAATCGTGATTATGCACTCGATGAAGTCCGGCGCGATCACCAAGTTGAGCAGGTTTTGGTCGAAGTTGATGTGCACGTTAATCAGCTTGATAGCAACGTGCTAGTGGCACCGGAACAAATTAAGAACGGCAAAGGTGAGTACTATCGAGTGTTTACGCCGTTTTTCAAAGCCTGGCTTCAGCATTTGGCCAACGTTGGCATACCCGCGCCTTATACTCGCGAAACAATCAAACGCGCCAATCAGAATACTGCCAAACATGATGTAACAGCCCAAGCACCCGCACAAACTGCCAGACCCGTCTTGACGAGCGAGGCTTGGTCGGTAACAGAGGGTGATGTCCGGCGCAAGGCACAGCGCTATGTACGCGAGCAAGTGCAGGATTATAAGCAGCAACGTGATTTACCTGCCCTAGACGGGACATCAATGCTTTCAGCTTATTTTGAAATCGGTGTGCTGTCGCCCCGAGTGGCTGCGCACTTACTCCAAAAACAATCACCGGATTTTCCATTCGGGCTGTCGGAAGGTGCGCACACGTGGTTGTCGGAATTGGCTTGGCGAGAATTTTACCAACATTTAATGTTTCATGAGCCACGCTTGAGTCGCGGTGAAGCATTTCAAGTGGAGACCGACGGTTTCCCATGGCGCAATGATAAAGTTGAATTTGCCGCTTGGTGCGAAGGCAAAACCGGCGTACCGATTGTTGATGCAGGCATGCGGCAACTCAATGCCACGGGGTGGATGCACAACCGCCTGCGGATGATTGTGGCAAGTTTCCTCGTAAAGGATTTACACATTGACTGGCGTTGGGGCGAGCGCTATTTCATGCAACGACTCATTGATGGTAGTTTTCCCGCCAATAATGGTGGTTGGCAGTGGAGTGCGGGCACCGGCACCGATGCTGCACCGTATTTCCGTGTTTTTAATCCATTCCGACAAAGCGAAAAATTTGATCCAGAAGGAAGCTATATTCGTAATTGGGTCAAAGAGTTAGCAGATGTTCCGACGAAGTATATTCACGACCCAGCGAGCTACTTGGCGGCTCAGTATGGTCAGGATTTACCGTATCCTGCACCTATCGTTGATCATGCTGAGCGCCGAACGGATTTTATTGCTAAGTTTAAGGTAGCGAAGTCTGCAGCCTCTGGTTAGGCTTCAGACTCGGTCTCATACGCGAAAGGGCATGACATGATTAAAACAGCAGAACGTCGAGAGTTAATTGCTACGTTTAGCGATTTTTATGCCGAACTCGACGATCGTGATTTGGCAAGTTTGAAGCAAATCTACATTGACGATGTGACTTTTAAAGATCCAGTGCAATTAGTTCAAGGTCGCGATCAGTTACGTGACTATTTAGCCCATGGTTTGGAAAATGCATTGACGTGCAAATTTGCCATAGAAAAAACCATGGTCGACCGCGAACAGGCCTTTCTCGTTTGGCAAATGCGTTTACAACACGAGAAACTTGCTGGCGGGCGCGAGATTCAAATTCCGGGCACGAGTCATTTGTTGTTTGCTGACGATGAGAATCGGATCAAAGAACATGTTGATTATTATGACCTTGGCGCAATGATTTATGAACATATTCCACTGCTAGGTTGGGTGGTTGGCAAAGTGCGCAATAAATTGGCGGGTGTATGAACATATTAATTACCGGTGCGAGTTCAGGAATTGGTAAACAGCTAACGCTCGATTACATTGCTGCTGGGCATAATGTTTATGCTTGTGGGCGCAATCAAGAAAAACTAGCGGCACTGCAAAGTGAACTGCCTCCAGCTCAGCAGGGGCGTTTTCACGCGGTTGTCTTCGATGTCACCGAGCGCGAGCAGGTGCAAAGTGCACTGAGCAAACTTGAACAGTTAGACCTTGCGATCCTCAACGCTGGAGTGTGTGAATATATCGATGATGCGAAGTCATTTGATGCGGCTCTCGTAGAACGAGTTTTTGCGGCGAATTTTTTCGGTGTGGTGTACTGTTGTGAAACCTTAGTTCGGCACATGCAAAGCGGTGCACGGATCGCGATCGTCGATAGCATGGCGCGACTGTTTCCGTTTACCCGCGCGGAAGCCTACGGCGCAAGTAAGGCTGCTGTACACTATTTCGCCAGTAGCTTGCGGGCGGATCTCAAAGACTATGGCATAGCGGTGACAACTATTTCGCCCGGCTTTGTCGAAACACCCATGACCGACGCCAATGATTTCGAAATGCCCATGCGAATCTCTGTTGCAAAGGCCAGTATCGCCATACAAAAAGGTTTAGCAGGTGGTAAACCACATATCGCTTTCCCACGTATATTCGGCTGGATGTTGGCGTTTTTACATCGGCTGCCTTACCGTTGGCAAATCGCATTGTCGACGCGTATGCGCTCGTAGCTTGGGGCTTGCGACGACATCTAATCTTATAAAATTTCACTCGTTGTTGCTTTGAGTGTTTCAGGCACTCTTGTTTTGCTAAAGGATCTCACATGAAAATTGCCGTCATTGGCTCGGGTATTGCTGGATTAACGGCAGCGCATTTGTTAAGTGAACAACATGAAGTTTGGGTCTATGAAAAAGGGGATTACATCGGCGGCCACACAGCGACAGTTGATGTTGAAGTTGCTGGCAAACGTTACGCAATCGATACCGGTTTTATCGTATTTAACGACCGCACTTACCCATACTTCAAAACCTTATTGCGGCGGAATGGGGTGGCATGGCAAGAC
>JAMCRH010000110.1 GCA_023380515.1 Gammaproteobacteria bacterium
TGCTAATGTTGATGCGTCAGTACAGAGCTATATGCGGAATTTAAATACGCACTTTGCCTATCAAGAATTGCGCGAAATTCGCGCGCAGTTACGGGCTCGAAATATCCCGATTACAGCACAACCACTAACGTTAGGATTAATGGCGTATTCTGAACGTGGTGAAGACTATATCGTTGAATTAAATCAGATGATTCGGGTTAACCGTGAAGTGATTCAAATGGCGCGCATGGAGTAATCCATTGCGCGCTCGTTCACTCAAACCGCGGTGAATTGAATCGGTTTCGCATGTGGCTCGTGACGCTCTTCATCGTCAAGGAAGACGCTAGGGTCACCCACAGGAGCTTGGTCAAATGCGGTGTCACCAAGCGCGTTGGCTTGACCATCAGCAACAAGTTCTTTGAAGGCAAATAAGCCGGTGTCCGCAAGGTGACTCGGAACCACGTTAGTAATTGCCTTGAACATACTTTCAATTCGGCCGGGGTACTGTCTATCCCAGGTTTTCAATAGATCTTTAATCACTTTTCGCTGCAAGTTCTCTTGTGAACCACACAAATTACAAGGAATGATAGGATACTGCATCTCTGCGGCGTACTTTGTAATGTCTTTTTCGCGGACGTAGGCGAGGGGACGAATAACAACGTGCTCACCATTGTCACTGACCAATTTTGGAGGCATTGACTTTAAAGCGCCACCATAAAACATATTCAGCATCAGCGTTTCGATAATATCGTCACGATGATGGCCTAATGCGATTTTCGTCGCACCAAGCTCCTTAGCTGTGCGGTATAGGATGCCCCGGCGTAAACGCGAGCAGAGTGAGCAAGTGGTTTTACCCGCTGGAATTTTATCTTTCACAATCGCATAGGTGTCTTCTTCTATAATTCGAAAGTCGACACCTTCTTGTTGCAGATATGCCGGTAAAATATGCTCAGGAAATCCGGGTTGTTTTTGGTCGAGGTTAACCGCAATAATTTCGAACTGAATGGGAGCCACTTTTTGCAGGTAGCGCAATGTCGTTAGCAACGTGTAGCTGTCTTTACCGCCACTCAAGCAGACCATCACTCGGTCACCATCGCTGATCATTCCAAAGTCATCAATCGCTTTACCGGCTCCACGACGAATCCGCTTCTCGAGCTTATTAAAGCTGTACGAACGGCGCGAAGTTTCGCCGGTTGGCGCATTGTCATTTGCGTGAGTAGGTACGACTTGACTCATGTAGAATTCCTGAAAAAAATAGCATAGAAAATAGGCCGGCTAGTATACCTGCCGGCCTATTGGGAAAGCAATTCCTGAGCGTTTGTTTCTGGCGTTGCAGTGGGTGTCCCGACGCTAAACCTCAACGCTAAACCTCAAAACAAACCCTTAACACAAAAAGCCAATGCTAATGACCAACAGGCGATTTAAACCCTTCAGGTTTGACCGCAAGTAGGTCACAGTCTAGCTGTTCAATCACATGTTCAGCAGTATTGCCAAGGAGCGCTGCGGTAATACCTGTACGACCAATGGTACCAAGCACAACGAGTTCGGCGTCGAGTTCGCGCGCGACCTTTGGGATTTCGTCGTCGGGAATACCTTCGCGCAGGTGCAAACCGCTAAAATCGACCTCGGCGTGACGTGCGACTTCAGCTAACGCATTCTCATGGTGCTCGCGCACATTCAATTGGTACTGGTGTGTATCAAACTCTGGTATTTCAACGGCTATAGCCGCAGGCGCACCCGGGTAACAGTTGACTAAATGTAAATGCGAGTTGAGCTTTTTACTTATATACCCAGCAGCTTTTAGGATTTTCGTATTGAGTGTTTGGTGAACGTCGCTGTCGCTGCCTGCATTGACAGCGGCGAGGACAGAGCTGTGCTGGGGGCAGTCATGATCTTTCACTAGTAGAACCGGCTGTGGCGCTTTTCGCAACAAGTGCCAATCGGTCGGTGTGAAAATCACGCTCTGCAACGTGTCGTGTTTGCGGGTACCTTTGATAATGAGGTCATATTTACCTTCGACAGCGGTACGGATAATGGCTTCAAATGGACGATGATGCCATTGCACGAGAATATCAACTTGGTGTTGCTCTGATGAATACTGAGCTAGAACGCTTTTAATCCACTGTTCACGCTCTTTTACTAGACCTTGTCGCATTTGCTCTCGCTCTTCACCTGAGAGCATGGTCGTCATTTCATAGGCAAAGTCATAAATCGATAGAAAGAGGGTCAGGCGTGCAGGCTGCAATTTAGCAATATGTAATGCTCTGGCGAGCGCTTTTTGCTGATCGTGATTGGGGTCGAGAACAACTAGGATATTCTGAAACATACAGGCGAACCTCGCGCTAAACTATTTGTTATAGCATAGCGCAAGCCTATAAAATCGCACGTTTTTTACGTAAAGAATTGGTTTAAATCAAATTAGCCTGTGCGTACAAGCTTAGTCGTCGCAAGGGATGCCCGGTAAACCGGCTAAATCACACAAGGCATTCACTTGTTTGAGACTTACTAGACGGCCATCGACCGCGATCAGATCTGATTTTTGGAATTTGCCAAGCAAGCGGCTAACGGTTTCAACGGTTAAGCCTAAGTAGTTACCAATTTCAGCCCGCGTCATGGTCAAACGGAATTCTTTTGAAGACAGTCCTCGAGTACGAAACCTTGACGACAGTTCAATGAGGAATGTCGCTAGGCGCTGTTCTGCGGTACGTGTATTGAGGAGGGTCAGCATACGCTTATCAGCATTAATTTCGTCGCTCATTAAGCGCATTAGCTGACGGCGTAGCTCAGGGATTTGTCCACTCAATGATTCGAGATTCTGATACGGAATTTCGCAAATCATGGACGTTTCCATGGCCTCAGCGTAGCCATGGTGTTTCCCACTACCAATCGCTTCGAAGCCAACCAAATCACCAGGTAAGTGGAAGGCGGTAATTTGCATTTCGCCAGCATCATTTAAGCTGTAGCCCTTGATGCTACCGGAACGCACAGCATACAAAGCTTGCAACGGTTGGCCCGCACGAAACAGGGTATCACCGCGCTGATAGGGACGTTTACGCTCGATCATGGAGTCGAGGCGGTCAAGCGAATTGTTATCCAACGTAAACGGCAAACACAGCTGGCTAATGCTGCAATTCTGACAGTTTATGTGGTTGTTAAGCTTGGATTCGCCGGCCATTCTGACTCCTTAAATAACTGAGGTGCTATTCTACCGTATTTACGGAAAGACTACAGCAAACCGTGCAGTTTATTGTACGATTCGTTGCAACTGCTGGAGTGCTATCCAGAGTGTTGCTATACCGTACCCCAAAAGAAGTAGACCTGCAATCCAGCGAAAGCCTTTGGAAGCAATTACATGGGCTAATTTATGGCTAAATACGCCGGTGAGGAACATTGCAGGTAAGGTGCCAAGCCCAAAGACTAACATAAAGCCAGCACCCGCTACAGGATTCGTACTAAGAGCAGCCCAAGCCAAGGCACTGTAGACTAAGCCACATGGCAGCCAGCCCCAGAGCATACCGGCTAGAAATACATGAACACCGCGACGGTGGCTTTGTTGCGGTAGCTTACGCGTCAGTGGCTGTATACGTCGCCATAAAACAGCGCCTAAGCGTTCTAACCACACAAGTGCTGCATTCCAGCGAACTAAGTACAGCGCGAGTAAAATCATCATAACACCGGCAAAGGCACGCAGGAGTATCAAGGCGTTCGGGTAAAGCGAGGTGACAGAGAAAAGGGCACCACTGACGAGCAAACCGGCGATAGCGTAACTAGTAATGCGACCGAGGTTATACCAAAGCATGCGGATGGGGGATTGATTCATACCCATGGCAGCCGCGAGACCACCGCACATTGCCAAGCAATGTCCACTGCCGGCTAAGCCCATAATTAAGGCCGCAAGCCAGTCAATTGTCACTGCGAATCCTTGTCGTTTGGTGCAGCCGTTTTCTGCGTCTGTTGTTTTTGTTGCTGCTTGCTTGTTTGCTGCTTTCTTGTTTGCTGATCATCATCAAGTAAAATGTTGTAGCCCTGACGTTCGAGATCATCGAATTGACCACTGCGTACAGCCCAAAAGAAGATCACGATGGCGATTACCACTAAAAGGATCGCGATTGGCACCATGAGGTGTAATATTTCCATTGTGACTCCGAATTACCGTGCATCGCGCATTAAACGCAAAGAGTTACTCATAACAATTAATGAGCTCGCCGACATGCCAAGCATAGCAAGCAATGGACCCACATGACCAGTCACTGCCAACGGCAGAATGACCAAATTATATCCGATAGCCCAAGTGAAGTTCTGGCGGATTACGCGTCGAGTCAGCCGTGCGGTTTCATACAGGCGACGTAAACCAGCGAGTTCTCCAGTTAGGATAACAACATCACTGCTGGTTTGAGCGAGATCAGAGCCGGTTGCAAATGTGACCGAGCCATCCGCGCCTGCTAAAACGGGGCCGTCGTTAATACCATCTCCAACCATGAGTACAGGGCCGTGTTGACGGAATGTTTGTAACACCGACAGCTTATCTTCTGGTTTTAGCCCCGCGTGTACTTCATCAATTGCAAGCTCTTTCGCAAGACTGTCAGCACGCTGCTGCGAGTCTCCGGTCAGCATGACGATGCGAAACCCGTGTTGCCGATACCAGTTTAATGTGACTGCGGTATCCTGACGTAATTGGTCGTCAATTTGCCAAGCGCCAAGCACCTGCTCACGGGAGGCGAGAATGACATTTGCATGCGCTAACGGTAGCTCGAAATGTGGGTGCCATTCGCGAATAAAGTCAAGGCTACCAATGCGATACTCAGTCCCTTGAATCGTTCCCGACAGACCAAGTCCTGGATGGTTCTCAACGTTTGTGACTTCTTCGTGTGCACTGAGACGCTGTATCGGCCGCGCAATGGGATGTTCTGAGTAGCTTTCTAAGCTTGCGGCAATTTTTTCGACCCGCGCTGGATCGTTGCTGGAAGAATTGTCCGAAGAACGGCTGTCAGGATAATACCGCTCGATAATCGCAAACTTACCATGCGTCAAGGTCCCCGTTTTGTCGACACATAGAGTTTTCATGTGCGGCAGAGCCTCTAACAGTACTGCCTGTTTCATGAGTATTCCGCTACGATTTAAGCGACTCACTGCACCACTCATTGCCGTTGGTGCTGCGAGTGAGAGAGCACACGGACAGGTGGCAACCAAGACAGCAAGCATGACCCAAAACGCTTTCGAGGGGTCGACAAACATCCAAGCAATATAGGTTAGGGTAGTAATGACTAAAGTCGCAGCGACAAAATAACGACTAACAATGTCGGCAAGCCGAACAAATTTTGGCTTCTGCTCAAGTGCACTGTCTTGGAGAGCAATAATCCCTGACAGCAAAGTCTCTTGTCGCGTTGCTTGAATACGAATGGTAATTGGGTGTTCTTGGTTAATGGCTCCAGCGTATACGGTATCG
>JAMCRH010000111.1 GCA_023380515.1 Gammaproteobacteria bacterium
ATATGGGTTCACATCGATCGCTCGCACTTCTATATACTGAACACCGCCGCGTTCGAGTGCTTGGGTTGGCGTTTCGCCCAACTCAGCTACGCGTTTCGGCCGAATCGGTGAATAAAATTCATTTTCGATTTGGAGTATGTTGGCGTTCAGCTGATTCCACTGCTCACCATCACGCACACCAATATCAGCAAAGCTCTCTGAGCGCGTAAATACCGCACGGCGCAAGCCAGCAACATAGTCTTCAATCGAGTTGTAGCTGATTTTTAGCGCCGCTTGTTCTTTGTTGGTATAGCCAAGATCACTCATGCGCAACGAAGTCGCATAAGGGACATAGACCATGCCGCCCCCGAGTTCGTGGAAATCAAGCTCGGCGTAGCTATGCTTAAGAAACGACTTACATAAAACAGGTGACGCACCAAAGAAGTACGGAATTACCCAAGCCCAGCGTTTAAAATTGCGAATCAGTCCAAAGTATCGATCTGAGCGGTAATCAGTAGAATCCTCGACTTGGTCCTGTTTCGCTAACTCAGCCCACATGGCATCGCTCACCGACCAGTTGAAATGGACACCCGCGATGGTTTGCATGACTGCGCCGTAACGATGAGTCAGCCCCTGTCGGTACGTCGTTTTCATTTTGCCAATATGCGAGTCACCATAGTGGGCAAGCCGAATATCACTGGTGTCATTGACGTAACACGGCATGCTCAGCGGCCACAATAATTCGTCACCGATGTTTTGATAAGTAAAACGATGGATGTCACGCAGCTGCGCTAACGTTGTCTCAATTGAGGTTTCAACCGGCGTAATAAACTCAAGCAACGCCTCAGCATAATCGGTGGTAATCAGTGGATGAGTCAGCGTCGAACCAAGGCTCTTAGGATGCATGAAGGTTGCTAGTTCACCGGCTGGGGTAATGCGCAAGGTTTCACGTTCAATACCACGATTAATTTGCGTAACTGCTTCTCGCTGCGCACGGTCACAAGCCCGAAAGTGCGCTAATCGGTCAGAGAATTGAATTGACAAAGCAACATCCTGAAATTGTCTGATATGATGCGTATTAGTGTGCCACAATATTTCCGAAATTGCAGCGATAGGAAGTGAGTTTCTATGATCAATAGCAGTCCCTCTCAATGGTCGGTTCCAGCAACCTTGTTGTGGCTCGTCAATGCCATTGGTTTTCTCGCGATTCTGGTCCTACCGAATTGGCTTGCCTCACTGATTGCCGTCTTCTTGTTTTTATTTAACGTTTTAGTTGGTGTGCGGTTGTGGCTGCAAAAGAAGCAAATTGAAGTCGTTACCGCATCAGCCAGTTCAGACTTCTTTTCCAGTACAAGTACGCGCTTACTTCAGCAAATTTTCAATGACCTACCAAATCGCGTGTATTGGCGTGATCACGAGTTACGCTTTGTCGGCGCAAACCCGGGATTCCTAAAGGACTTTGGCTTACAAACAACCCATGACTTACTGGGTAAAAAAGACACCGAACTTGCTGTGTTAAAGGATAATCCGGAACTGCTTGAACGCGACCGCGCCACCTTTGCAGCAAAAATGCCGGCCTGTAACCAAGAAATGCAATTGGCGGTCAAAACCGTTGGCGATCATGACGGGATTCGTTGGATTGAACATTCAAGCGTTCCGCTGTACGACGATCAAGGCAATATCAGTGGGATTCTCGGCAGCTATTACGACATTTCCACTATTAAGCGTGCCGCTGAGGAAATGTCGCGAGCGCGAGAAAATGCTGAACAAGCACGAGAAGCTGCTGAGTCTGCAAACCAAGCGAAAAGTGAGTTCCTAGCAAATATGTCGCATGAAATCCGCACGCCGATTAATGCAATTGTCGGCATGGCGAATCTCGCCTTGAAAACGGAATTGAATGATAAGCAGAAACGCTATTTGAAAGTCATTGACTCGTCTTCACAGGCACTACTGGGTGTTATCAATGACATTCTCGACTTCTCGAAAATCGAAGCGAACAAACTCGTCATCGAGAAAATTCCATTTGACCTCGACGAAGTGCTAAGCACGCTGGCGGATATGTTTGCTTATAAAGCCTATGACAAAGGCCTTGAATTTATTATTAACTTACCGGCAAATATTCCGACCATGTTAATTGGCGACCCGCTGCGCTTACAGCAAGTCCTTATTAATCTTGTTAGCAATGCCATTAAGTTCACTGACGACGGCGAAATTAGTGTGTCCTGTACCCTGCTTGACCGCGCTCCAGATAAAATATGGCTGCGTATTGAGGTCCGCGACACCGGCATTGGTATGACTGAAGAACAACGCGCCATGCTTTTTAATGCCTTCACCCAAGCTGACAGTTCAACCACACGCAAGTATGGTGGTACGGGTCTTGGATTAGCTATTTCACATCGCCTGACCAAACTCATGAATGGCGATATGGCGGTGCAAAGTGCATTGAATCAGGGCTCAAACTTCTTCATTGAATTGACCTTGCCGGTGCAAGAAAGCCAAGACAGTTCACATCATCAACTATTGATGAGTCGTCTCGCCGGCACGAAAGTACTCGCCATCGATGACAACACCAGTACCCGCGAAATGCTTAAAGAAACATTGCGTTCGTATGGCATGGAAGCGCATACCTGCCACAGCGGTGAGCAAGCGATACAACTGGTGAAACAAGCCATCACCGATGGTGTCCCGTTCCAAATTCTGATTATCGACTGGCGTTTACCGGGCATCGATGGATTAGAGCTTGTCGAGCGACTGCAGAAAAAACTCAGCCCGGAACAGCGACCAAAAATGATTTTGGCCACCGGCTATTACGCCGAAGAATTGGCGGAAAAAGCGCGCGCTGCTGGCACCCATGACTTTATTACCAAACCGTATACCACAGCGACACTTGCACGGGCGATGAACGGTGCCTTGAGTGGTCAAAAAGTAAATCCACAAGGCCAAGAGGTTCAGACCAGCACGGTCAATGCCAGCTTAGTCGGTGCGCCGATTCTAGTCGTCGAAGACAATGAAATTAATCAGCACGTCGCGAAAGAAATGCTCAGTGGTCATGGTTTCCGCATTGACCTCGCTGAAAATGGTGAAATTGCCGTAGAAAAAGTACAAAAAAACAAGTACGCGCTAGTCTTGATGGATATTCAAATGCCCGTGATGGACGGCTATCGTGCAGCCGAAACCATTCGCCAATTCTATAGCTATCAACAATTACCTAT
>JAMCRH010000112.1:0-2016 GCA_023380515.1 Gammaproteobacteria bacterium
AGCACGTTGTCTGGGGTCTCAGCCATGGTGTTCTGTAATTGATACTCTGCCCAGTTGTTATAACCAAGCAATTGCGCCCGTTCGGCACGAATTTGTCCCGCCGACAAACCATCCAATTCTTCCTCACTATCGACGACCACAGCAATGGCACGGGTAATGGCCAACTGATTCTGAGAGAATTGAGTGGTAAGGTTCGCATGCTCTTCATTTAAGGCGCGAATACGCGAGCGTTGTTCATCGGTGAGTTTGGCTCCTGAACGAAACGGTCATGATAAATCTCAAGTAGACGCAAAGACTCGGCGTCAAGTTCGAGCGCCTCACGTTGGTTGTAAAGTGTCTCGACCCGAGCGAATAGCGCAGGGTTTAAATTGATGTCGTCGGAGTGGGCCGATAACTTCGGTGACAGTTCTCGCTGAATCGCACGACGTGCTTCATTACTGTCGGTTCCTTCAAGGTTGGAAAATACACGTGAAACTCTAGTCAGCAGTGCGCCGCTGCGCTCCAGAGCAACGATGGTGTTTTCGAACGTAGGCGCTTGTGGATTATTGATAATGGCCTGAATTTCGGCTTGATGCTCGCGCATGCCCTGCTCAAATGCAGGCAAAAAGTGTTCGTCTTCAATCAAACGGAAATCAGGGGCTTCATACTGAAGCGCTGACGGTTGCGCGCGAGCTAAAAATCGGACGCAGGCAAAATTAGCGCATCGAGTATAAATGCATTCGGTCTGAAAATGCACGAGTCAAATCTACCAGCGCCCTGTTGCTGCGGTGAGTGGCTATTACGCTAATCTTGACTCACGGGTGTAAAGCGAAGACCATCGAGTCTATCGCAATCAATGAAACACCTTAACGGGAAGCTGTAATGGAGTTCATTACCAAAACCGAGTTTACTTTTTTGTCCGATTTTCGCTATCGACTCCGAGTGTATTTGAGGCGCAGCGAAGAAATTTGCGCTAGTCATGGCATTACCTCGCTCCAGTACCAATTACTGCTACATGTGCAAAGCTTCCCAGATCGTGACTGGGCAAATGTGGGAGAATTATCAGAGAAGTTGCAAGCAAAGCATCACGGCACGGTGATGTTGGTAGACCGTTGCGAGCGAGCCGACTTGGTGAAGCGTGTTAAATCCAAACAGGACAAGCGAAAAATTGAGGTGCACTTGACTGAAAAAGGCCGAGCATTGGCTCAACAAATAGCACTTGAGCACCGACCGGAGTTGAAGCAATTAAAAATGGGTAGCCGATTCCCCGAATGGAGTCAGAGGGACGGTGAGAGTAAATGATGTATGAGTGGATAAAGTGGCTCCATGTAACCACAGCAGGGATTACTATCGGGATATTCATGCTTCGCTTTGTTCTGTCTATTACAGGTCATGTAATCGTCCACCAAGGGTGGTGGAAACGGTTTCCACCCATCAATGACACTGTCTTGTTGGTTACCGCCATTGCGTTACTCGTGTTAACGGGCTGGCGCATTGGACCTCACTTTTGGGTAACGACGAAAGTCATCGCAGTGTTTTGCTACATTGGGTTGGGTTGGTTCGCCCTCAATCAACGGTTAGCTAAGGGCCATCGGTTGGTTGCCTTTGGTATGGCCGCAGTAGCTGTAGGAACGATAGTATTTTTGGCCTTCAATAAACCGCTTTAGTTCTAATCTAAGTGTTTAGACGAGGAGGTGGGTATCTCATTATGGGTACCTCAGCCCCTCTCTTCATGTGAATAAAAAATCTCACTCGTATCTATTAGTCTATTGCATATCCGCCGAGCGGCTGCGCCTAAGCAAGTCACCTTTTTAAGATACAACTTGTATGGACAGTGCGCCGTGGCAATTCAGCCACCAGGGTTAGCATGGAAACGCGTTAACCTCCCGACTTTGGAAAGGTGAGAACATGCTACAAGACGCGTATGCCCGTCGTTTTACCTATTTGCGACTTTCCCTAACAGAAAGTTGTAACTTTCGTTGTGACTACTGTTTGCCCGATGGTCCTGCTTCCACTTCTGGTAAAGAAGAAACAAAC
>JAMCRH010000112.1:2026-14213 GCA_023380515.1 Gammaproteobacteria bacterium
TAATAATGTTTGCGGCAACGGGCTGTTCGATAATTTTAGCAGCGCTTTGTCAGTTCCCATGCGAGAAGACTGTCCGCCGGCTAAAAGAATGGCGCTGCTTGGCACACGAAAAGTGCGTTTAACCGGTGGCGAACCCTGTTTACGAAAAGATTTAGCCGAAGTGATACGCACGGTGAAAGCGGTGCCGGGTATTGAAGAGGTAGCAATGACGACCAACGGCTATCGGCTAATGAAAGACTTAGATAGATGGGTAGAAGCCGGTCTAGACGCGGTCAATGTTAGCGTAGATAGTCTCGACCCGAGCACCTTCCATTTAGTCACTGGACAAAATAAGTTACCGGAAATTTTAGAAGGAATCGATCGGGCTTCTCAATCAAGCTTAACGCGCGTTAAGGTCAATACCGTTTTGTTGAAAGAGCACAATGGTAAAGAGTTGCCTGAATTTCTTGAGTATATTCGCACGAGACCCGTGTCTTTGCGCTTCATTGAACTCATGCAAACCGGCGACAATCAAGCCTATTATCGACGCCATCACATAAGTGGCGAGTCCATCAAAGAAAAACTACTTATGCAAGGTTGGACCCAGCGTTTGAAAAGTAAAACGGCGGGGCCCGCGCAAGAATTTGTTCACCCCGAATTTGCCGGCTCGATGGGCTTGATTATGCCCTACAGCAAAGATTTTTGTGCCGATTGCAATCGACTGCGTGTCTCAAGCCGTGGTGCATTATTTCTCTGCTTATTCACTGAAAGTCACATTAGCCTTCGTGACCTAATGCAAAGTGATGATCCCGGACCCTTGATGGCGAGAATAGAGGAGTCGGTGCAAGGCAAGAAAGTGAGCCACTTTTTGCACGACAAGCAAACAGGTTCCACTAAAAACCTCTCGATTATCGGTGGTTAAAGTCGATGAGTGTGTTAAAAACCAGCGCCATTCTTTTAGCCGGCGGACAGTCTTCTCGCATGGGAACTGACAAAGCGCTGCTAAAATTATCGAACAGCCCGTTGCCGCAAACATTATTAGAGCGTACCTATGAATGTTTGCAGCATGCCGGTCTAGAGGATATCCATGTCAGCCGGAACAGCGCATCGAAGGACTTTATTACCATTGCAGACCATTTCCAACAGCGTGGTCCACTCGCCGGCATAGAAGCTTGTTTGCCTCACTGTCGTTATCGACGGGTTTTAGTCGTTCCGGTGGATCAACCGCGATTATCCGTTGCACTTTTGCACCAATTACTTGCTGTACCGAGTGACTGTGTCATGTTTAAAAATAGCCCAATGCCTTGTGTGATCCCCAATACAGATAAGACTAAAGCCCTTTTACATCAGTGGCTGTCAGACCCAAATGAACACTGTTCTGTTGCCCGCTTCCTCAAGGCTTTTTCGGCTCAAGAGCGTGCTTGTGCAATGCCGCAAGCATTAATGAATGCTAACACCCCCGAGGAGTGGAGTGCGTATGAGCAAAGCCAATGATTTTGTGCCGCTTCGAATCGTTCGAGCGAGCATTTCAAATCGACACACGGAAGCGACCGACAGTACTGGACAGTGGCTTGATAGCCAAATTCAAGCCAAGGGCCACGAGCTCATACACCATGAAATTTGCGGTAATGATTTTTATGGATTGAGAGCAAAGATCAGTGTGTGGATAGCTGACCCGCAAGTGGAGGTCATCATAACTCATGGAGGGACCGGGTTTGCGCAAGGAAATTGTACCCAAGCGGCTATCGAACCATTACTTGCACAGACTATTCCTGGATTTGGGGAGTTTTTCCGACAGCTCTCATTCCAGCAAATTGGCTCATCTGCACTGCAGTCCCGGGCGTTTGCGGGGTTGGTGAATGGTAAGGTGTTGTTTGCAATTCCAGGCTCGCTTAGTGCTGCGGATTTGGCTTGGACGTCATTAATCTCGCCGCAACTGGACGCTCGCCAAGGGCCATGTAACTTTGTCGCTCATATTCAGAAAGGACGATGCAATGGTTAAACTGACCCATGTCAATGAGGATGGCGCCGCTCACATGGTCGACATCACGGAAAAGCATGTCACTCGGCGTCAGGCAAGTGCTCAAGCCGTATTAACAACGGCAGTAAATGTAGTGGAATTGCTTGAGCGAGCGGCCGAGAAAAAAGGCGACGTGTTCGCCACCGCACGTATTGCGGGCATTATGGCGGCAAAAAAAACTAGCGAACTCATTCCGTTATGCCATCCCTTGCCACTCAACAAGGTAACGATCGACATTGAACCAAAGCCACAGCAAGGCCAAATTCATGTATTGGCCACCTGCGTGACGGAAGGAAAAACGGGTATTGAAATGGAGGCGTTGACGGCGGCGTCTGTTGCGGCCCTGACCCTATACGACATGGCGAAAGCTGTCGATCCAGCCATGGTTATTGGTGACATTCAGTTGATCGAGAAAATAGGCGGTAAATCAGGGCACTGGCGCGCACACAGTCACGGGCATAAGGAGTAGATAGCGTCATGATGATAAAAGTTTTGTTTTTTGCATCGCTTAAAGAGCGACTGGGTGTAGGCAATGTTGAAGTGGAGACAAGCGCGAATTGTGTCGATGAGCTATTGTGCCACCTAATGGAGCAGAACCCTCGTTGGAAACTGCATTTACAGCAAGGGACTTTACTTTGTGCAGTGAATCAAGAGCTTTGTGATGGTGAACATTCCCTCGCCGAGGGTGACGAAGTGGCATTTTTCCCGCCAGTCACGGGAGGTTGAATATGACTGCGACTACCACCATCCGTGTCCAAAAACAGGATTTTTCAGTAGCAGAAGCTTATGAACAGCTACGCACAAGTGCAGCCCATGGCGCGGTGGTCACCTTTACCGGTTTAGTTCGAGAGTTGGTGGACGAGCAGTTGAGTGAAATGTTTCTCGAGCATTACCCAGCAATGACGGAAAAAGCGTTGCAAGGAATCAGTAATGAGGCTCGTCAGCGGTGGCAGCTTGGTCCCATTCAGATCATTCACCGCATCGGGCGCTTGCAACTGAACGACCAAATTGTATTTGTCGGCGTGGCCGCAGCGCATAGAGCAGACGCCTTTGCAGCCAGTATGTTCTTAATGGATTTTTTGAAAACGAAAGCGCCGTTTTGGAAAAAAGAGGTCACTACAGCAGCAAGTTACTGGGTGGATGCGAAGGAAAGCGATCAGCAAGCTACACAACGCTGGGATGAACAGAAATGAAAACGCGTTACTACCTGTTGCTGCTTTGTGTTTTCATTTCTCATAGCGCGTTTGGCGAAACGATTCGGATTGCAGCAGCCTCAGACCTGCGCTATGTCATGCCGGCTTTAATAGAAGCTTTTGAAAAAAAACACCCGCAAAGTAATGTACAGGCGGTGTTTGGCCCTTCAGGACGATTTTATAGTCAAATCCAAAACGGTGCGCCTTTTCATGTGTTTATGTCTGCCGATATTGAATACCCTCAACAGCTTCGAGCAGCGAACTATCGTCATGGCGAAGTGGTGCCTTATGCACTGGGTAGCATCGCCCTCTGGCATGCGCAAAATCACCCGCCCAGCTTAGCGGACCTGCAGAAAGCAAGGCGCATCGCGATTGCCAATCCTCAAACGGCTCCGTACGGAAAAATGGCGTTAGCGTGGCTTTCTCAACTCGACAATGGGGACACACTTACCAAACGCTTGGTTTTTGCTGAGAGTGCGGCGCAAGTGGCCCATTTAGTCAGAAGCGGTGGGGCGCAACTAGGTATTAGTGCGCTGACGGTGTTAAATAGCTCAGAGTTAGAAGGCTTTGGACGTTATTCAGCGATACCAATCGACACCGGCTACATGCCTATTGTTCAGGGTATGATGCTTACGGAGCGTGGAATAATGAATGAACTGGCGCAGCATTTTTACAGCTTTGTACGACAGGACGCTGAAGCCATTTTTCAAGCTCATGGATTTATGCTGCCATGACCGAAAATGATCTGTTAGCCATTTGGGTCACCTTACGGTTGGCGCTCCTATCCACTCTGATTTTGTTAGTTATCTCCATTCCTTTTGCATGGTGGCTTAGTCAAACCAAAAGTCGAATCCGCCCTTTATTCGAAGCCATTGTGGCTTTACCTTTGGTATTGCCTCCTACGGTATTAGGTTTCTATCTACTTGTTGCCCTTGGACCTAATGGACCCATTGGCGGAAGTTTAGAGGAGTTAGGGCTCAATCATTTAGCCTTTAGTTTTACCGGGTTAGTAATTGGCTCTGTGGTGTATTCCCTTCCTTTTGCGGTACAGCCGTTACAAAATGCCTTCTCGGCTATTCCAACAAAGCTTCTTGACGCCGCAACAGTGATGCGTTCGACACCGTGGGATAGATTCTGGCATGTTGTTATACCACTCGCAAAACGGGGGCTACTCTCTGCAGCCGTGTTGTCATTTGCGCACACACTAGGGGAGTTTGGGGTGGTACTCATGATCGGTGGCAATATTCCCGGTGAAACGCAGGTGGTGTCGATCGCGATTTATGATCATGTTGAGTCATTAAATTATGGGCAAGCGAATTTTCTGTCGATTGGCCTACTTCTATTTTCTATGCTGGTGTTACTCGTAGTTTACGGCGTGAATGGCAGAAACAAATTAATGTCGGCGGGATAAAGATGAGCCTTGAAATCAATATAGAAGCACAGCAGGGTGATTTTCTTTTGCGGGTGGCATGCACAATACAACTGCAAGGTATTACTGCACTGTTCGGCCCCTCGGGCTGTGGCAAAAGCTCATTATTACGAGCTGTTGCGGGTATTCATCCGAAGGTAAAAGGTACCATTGAATCACCATGGGGACCGTGGCTCGGCAGCAAAGCGAAACAACCCGCTTGGCAACGTGGGGTGGGCATGGTGTTTCAAGAACCCTCGCTTTTCCCTCATTTAGATATTGAGGAAAACCTACGTTTTAGCGCAGAGCGAGCTCCCGCAGCTGGGCATATTGGAAGTACCTCACGTGCTGTGGAGCACGTTGCCGACTTATGCGGAATTAGCGCGCTGCTTCGCCACCACCCGCAGCAGTTGTCCGGTGGCCAGCAACAGCGCGTCGCTATTGCACGAGCGATACTGAGCCGACCTCGTATATTGTTGCTTGATGAACCCCTTGCCAGTCTCGACAAAAATGCACGAACTACATTTCTCAAACTGCTGCGAACATTGCATGAGGAAATAGCGCTGCCTATGATTTACGTGAGTCATCAGATTGAAGAGGTCGCCTACTTAGCTGATGAACTGTTGTTAATGGAACATGGGCGTATTCAACAATCGGGGACGGTTGAAAAGGTATTGGCAAGCGCTTTAGGGCGGTCGTTGAGTAATGGCTTGAGTGTATTGCATTTGCTTGACGGAAAGCTTGGTCCACAGGGACCATTCCTCGAACTAACGAAGCCCAGTTCCTACAATCGTGCACTAATATATGCCGATGATATTGCATTGAGTCTTGAGCCTTTACCTACGACCAGCTTCCGTAATCAGTTGGAATGCAAGGTGGTTTCGCTTGAGGTCGATGCGTCATCAGCAGAAAGAGTTTGGGTGAAGTTACAACTCGAACAGCAATACCTAATGGCAAGTGTAAGTCAAAAAAGTGTAGGGCATTTGGGTTTGGTTGCGGGACAAAAACTTTTCGCACTGATGAAAGCAACCGCTTTGCATTAGTAAGTAAAGTGCATTTTATTAGAGCCTTTAAAGGGTGTTGGTGGTAAAAATACGCTCGAGCTGTGCTTTATTACCAATAATTGAAGCAAGCGTATAATTCGATAGAAATTGATAAAACGCACGCTTACCTTCGGCCAGAATGTGCTGAAGCTCACAGGCTGGCTCAATGGTGCACTTAGGGGAATGGCAGTTTACCCAAGGTGTGTCGCCTTCTAATCGACGAATTACGTGATCTAAACGAATTTCTTCTGGCGGTGCCGCAAGCGAAAAGCCGCCGTTCTTACCTCGCTTCGTGAGAATGAACCCTTCTTTACCGAGTTGATGAATCACCTTGTTGAGGTGGTTGCGCGGAATATCATAGGCCTCACAGATTTCGTTAATAGTCACCACACTTCCTGGGCTACGAATACCGAGGTAGATCAGAGTGCGTAATCCATAATCTGTATATTTTTTTATCTGCATGGGTAAATTATCGCATAGGTTGACAGATACTGTATATGCATTAATAATGCATCTTAAAAAGTGCATTAAAAAGGTACCTTTTATGTGTGGGCAAAAATTGTTGCGTTTTGCTAACGGCGGCATGGTGTTTTTTCTCGCTGCTTTTGCAGCGTCAGTGTATGGAGCTTGGGGATTAGAAAAACAGTTGCCGCTTATGGCTGTAACCTTTTTACATATCGGTCAAATTGTAACGGCGGGCATGTTTAAGGTGGCGTATGTATTGCGCCTCGTGGCTCAGTCTCAACTCGGGCAGCAATTGCGTTAAGGAGTGTCATTCATGATGGCAATGCTGTGCTGGCGTTTTATTGCCTTTCTCGCTATTAAAATGGCTGCTGTAGGCGTTGTTGTGCCAGGTGTACCTACGGTTCCCTTTATTCTATTGGCTGCTTGGTCCGCTGGAAAGGGATGGCCACAATTAGAGCGCTGGTTACTGCAACATGAAAAGTATGGACCTCTCATTCTGGCATGGCGTCACGAGCGCGCAATCCCTCGCTCTGCAAAATGGCTTGCGACAGCCATGATGCTATTTAGTGTGGTTACCTTGCTCGTCTCACCAGCACCGATCGTACCGAAAGTCATATTACCCATCTTTTTGGTCGTAGTTGCGGCATGGCTCTGGACTCGCCGGGAGCCAGGACTACCTTCCTAAGGTCAACTTAAACGAAGGCTGTATTATTAACGCAAGGGCGCGCCAATGATCTCAACTTCAACCCATTCACCTTTTTCCACCCGACCTTGTGCGGCTGCTAAGCGAACAAAAACATCGGCTTGATTCCCGATGATTAGCTGCTAAGCGAACAAAAACATCGGCTTGAGCCACAGACGTAAGCATGGCTGAGCCTTGTGGACCGGTACTAAACACCTTGGTTTCACCATCCTGCTGCCGTAACCACCCACGTTGAAAATCGGCGCGGCCTGGACGCTTTTTCAATGCTTCACCGGTTTTTAAATACAGACGTTGCCGAGGCTTCCAAAATTCACCTTGAAGGGTAGCTAGCGCTGGCAATGCCAGTTGATCAAAGGTGACGAGAGCCGACACTGGGTTTCCTGGTAGGCCAAAGAAATAAGCAGTGTTGACCTTACCAAAAGCAAAGGGCTTGCCAGGCTTCATTGCTACTTTCCAAAAGCCGACAGAGCCGTAGCTGTCGAGAACTTGTTTGGTAAAGTCGAAGTCGCCAACTGAAACGCCGCCACTGCACACTATCGCGTCTGCTAAATGACTTGCTTTTTCGAAGGTGTGCGCAATGGTGTCGTAATCATCGGGAATCAAGCCCAGATTAATCACCTCATATCCTGCTCGCTCCAGCAGTGCTTGCAGCGCATACCTATTGCTGTCGTATAGTTGGCCCTCTTGCAATGCTTTACCTGGAGCAACGAGTTCGTCACCGGTAGAAAATAGTACGACTTTGAGTCTTCGCCTCACCTTCACTGTGGCGTAGCCAAAAGATGCGATTAGACCGATATCAACGGGATTAAATCGGCGCCCGGGTTCGTATACGGTCTGCCCAGCAGATAGCTCCTCCCCCTGCCGTCGGATATTAGACCCCGGCGCTAATGGTTCGAGTAGGGTAACGGTATTAGCGTCGTCAAGGTTAATCTGCTCCTGTGCAATCACCGTATCAACGCAGGAAGGAACTTGAGCTCCAGTTAAGATGCGGATACATTGCCCAGCGGCTAAATTGCCTTGAAATGGATGCCCGGCCTGAGATACCCCAGCGATTTTAAGGGTCACGGGACCGCCATGCTCCGGGAGGCTAGAGCTCAAGTATGCGTAGCCGTCCATCGCTGAGTTGGTGTAGCCTGGAATGTCAGTGCTGGCTTGAATAGGCTCCGCGCTCACGCGATCAACGAGTGCAGCGAGTGGTACGGCTTCAATTTCTGTTATCGGAGTTATGCTGGCTTGCATTCGGGCAATAGCGTCTGCCACACTGATCATTGTACTGCTTGATGCTGACATCTTAGCCTCCCTTCTGATTGACCATCCACACTGCGGCTTCTACGCGTGAGCGAAGACCAAGCTTTTTTAGGAGATGCTTTACATGTACTTTCACGGTGCCATCAGAAATGTCGAGTTCACGAGCAATCACCTTGTTACTCATGCCTTTCGCTATCAAGCTTAAAATTTCGTATTCACGATTGGTTAGGCTATTTAAGTTCGCTTGGTCTCTGGAAACGGGTTTGCGAATTGCGGAGGCGAGTACTTCGGTAACGCTTTCGCTTAATACCATTTTGCCGGTTAGGGCTTTCTTGACTTGCACAAGCAATTGCTCTGGATCCATGTCTTTCAGCAAATAGCCATTTGCGCCACCGCTGATGGCCTGCACGACATCTTCATCGGCGTCTGAAACAGTAAGCATAACGATAGTCGATTGCACTCCAGCAGCGCGCAGCCCCCGCAATGTTTCAAGACCATCCATTCCTTGCATATTCAGATCGAGCATAATGAAGTCGGGGTTCACTTCTTTTGCGACCTCAATGGCCTCTGCACCATTATTCACTTCACACACCACTTCGAGATCATCCTCTAACTCGAGTAGTTGACGAAGACCTTTAATGAGTAATGGATGATCGTCCACCAACATTATCCGTGATTTCTCAGACATGAACCCTCCTGCGATCGTTTGCTATATTTACGATGCTTGTTAAGACGAGGCGATGATACCGAATAACCACATAAATAACGAATGAGTACCTCTTCAGTAGCTCTAGCTTTCAACGGGTTATTTTATCTTAATGTATTGTTTTTTAGTCATTTATTATGTTCTAGTTATTAATGATACCCACTAGTGAGTACCTACATCGCTATTGCTCTGCTGCAAAAACCGGCTCCAACTGCTTTTAAGATGCTTCCTTTTTATCGGTTTTGAAGAGGTACTCAGGGGCAAAGGAGAAATACACACCAGTTCCACCTTGAGTTAAGGGTTGAACGTGCAGAACGCCCCCAAGGTGTCGGCTACGCTCTTGCATGATGGCTAATCCATAATGATTAAGTTTCTCTGCTTTATCGGGAATGCCGATGCCATTGTCCTCAAGGGTAAGGTGAATCGAATCGTTTTCTTGTTCAATTCTGATATGAAGCTCGGTGCCTTGACTATGGTTGATCGCATTCTGTGCCGCTTCGCGAATAATTTGCAGCAGATGAACTTCTTCATGGGGGGCGAGAGGTATGTCTTGCACGTCATAATGCAACTTTATGATCATCTCCGAGCGCTCTTCAAGTTGCTGTACTGTAGTCAACAACGCGTTTTTTAAACCTCCACCGTCGACTTTTAAGCGGAATGTGGTGAGGAGTTCACGTAATTGCCGATAGGCAGAATTGAGTCCTTCCTTAAGCTCTAGGGTGACATCATGAATAAGCTCGGGTTTGTTCTGCTCAGTTGCTTTACTTAAGCGAACTACCTGAATTTTGAGATACGACAGTGCTTGTGCGAGGGAGTCATGAAGTTCTCGAGCAATAACGGTGCGTTCCTTCATCAGCGCCAAGCGTCGCACATTTTCCTCTTCCGATTTTAAATTAAGTGCTAAAGACAGTTGTTCAGCGACTGAGCGTAGCAGTTGCTGTTGCCAGTCAGACAGCTGTTCGCTAGGCGCGCAACGAGCCGTCAAGACGCCATAACTTTTCTGGTCTCGAGATAATGGATACCGATAAATATGCTGTTCATTTTCAAAACTGATGCAGTTTTCTGGTGTAACGCAATCCGCGCAGTTATTACTGACACAGTTTTCACTATTCATGTCTTCCGGTTGCAGCTGCAAGTAGGGGCGTTTGCCTTCTTCCGTGAGCAAGCACAGTTCAATATCGCGCACGTCCAGTAAGCCCCGTAAGCGTTCTACAATGTCATTGTAATCATGGTAGGCGAGGGACTTTTCGTTAATATCACGAGAAATATCATACAGCAGCTGAAGGGTTTTGTGGCCATGCTTCAATTGCTGTGTCTGGTGGTCAACGCGCTTCTCTAAATCTCCGTACATGCCACTGATAGTGTCGCTCATTTTGTTTAAGGTTTTACCCAAAATGCCAATTTCATCACTGCGCTCAAAATAGGTGCGTGCGGTGAAGTCGCCTTGTGAAAGTTGTCGGGCTTGCTGAGTGAGTGCATGTAAGGGCTCTTCGAATCGGGTCTTGAGCCAATACAATATCAGGCCCGTTAGCAACAAGGTCAGTAGCAATGACGCAATCACCACAATGCGTAATAAATGAAGTTTATCCGTTGCCCGAGCCTCGAGTTCCATCACAAATTGGTCAATGAGTTGAACCAGGCTATCGGCACTCTGTTCAAGCTGCGTAATATCGGTATTTTCATTGAAAAGTTCGCTACGAAACGTGCGCCACTGCCCATGTGCTCGCTGAAAAGACGCACCGGTGCCATTTTCACTCAAGCGAAAACGATAGAATTTATCATCTTGCCATAACGCGTCAATGTCATCGGCGAGGCTGAGGCGAGCATGAAAATTGGTCTCTGCAAGGCTGCTGAGCGTCACTTTATAGGTCAGCATACGCAGTGTTCCCGCCTTATTGATAATCTGCGGGTCTTCTTTTGCATAGTCGGAAATCAAGTAAGCCGACATCATGCTCACGAAGCCTAAACCAAGAATGAGCGAGAGGGTTAAGATCAATTTTCCAAATAATGACAAATTCGTTTTTGTGCGTTTTCCCGTCACTTAAAACAGTCCTTTTTTGCCAGAGCGAGGTGCTTGCTGAATTCTATTATTATAGAGCTTAAAATAAGGGCTACCTCTTTTAACTTTGAGTATTGATTCAGACCTTTTTAATGTCAAATACGTTTTTATTTTAAGCATTAAAAACAATAGCTTAGATTAATTTCGCGGGGTACTCCCTAGTGGGTATTCTTGCCTTGTCTGCTAAAAGACCTCCTATTTCGTGTGGGCTCAATATCGCGCATAGTTCACCCATGTTCTATTCGTTCGCTGCCAAACCAACCTTTTTGAGATATGCAGTGAACAAACACCGGGGAGTTACACGATGAGTCATTTACTCGACAAGTTACGCTATTTTACCTCACATCGAGAAAAATTCTCAGAGGGACATGGCGTAACGACGGAAGAAAACCGTGCTTGGGAACAAGGGTACCGGCAGCGGTGGCAGCACGACAAGGTGGTGCGTTCTACGCATGGTGTCAACTGTACCGGCTCGTGCAGCTGGAAAATCTATGTGAAAGACGGCTTGGTTACTTGGGAAACACAACAAACCGATTACCCGCGCACTCGACCTGACTTACCGAATCATGAGCCCCGCGGCTGTCCTCGTGGCGCAAGTTACTCTTGGTATATTTACAGTGCCAACCGACTAAAGTATCCGAAAATTCGTGGGCAACTCATGAAGCTATGGCGTGAAGCGAAAGCGCAACATAGCGACCCCGTGAAGGCATGGGAATCGATTGTCAGCGAACTTTTCAATGAAAAAAGTTACAAAGAACGCCGTGGCTTAGGTGGTTTTGTTCGTGCCTCGTGGCAAGAAGTGAATGAACTCATCGCCGCCTCAAACGTGTACACCGCGAAAACCTTTGGCCCCGATCGTATTACCGGCTTCTCTCCCATTCCGGCCATGTCTATGGTGTCTTATGCTGCAGGGGCGCGTTATCTATCACTTATTGGCGGTAACTGTTTAAGTTTCTATGATTGGTATTGTGACTTACCACCTGCTTCTCCTCAGGTGTGGGGCGAGCAAACGGATGTACCGGAATCGGCGGATTGGTATAACTCCAACTACATCATTGTTTGGGGTTCGAACGTGCCACAAACGCGTACGCCTGATGCTCACTTCCTCACGGAAGTGCGTTATAAAGGGACGAAAACCTGCGTTATTACGTCCGATTATTCAGAAGCATCGAAGTTCGGTGATACTTGGCTGTCTCCCCGCCAAGGTACCGATGCTGCACTCGCCATGGCTTTTGGTCACGTTATTCTCAAAGAATTCTATGTGAACCAGCCTAGCCAATACTTCAATGATTATGTGCGTCGATACACTGACATGCCGATGCTGGTCATGTTGGAAAGTAATGGCAAACACCTAACGCAAGGA
>JAMCRH010000113.1 GCA_023380515.1 Gammaproteobacteria bacterium
AAACTGTCAAGCAGTCTGTCTTGTTCGCGACGGATGCGTGCATCTAAGCGCGTTACAAAGAACATTCCAGACAGTGCCGCCACCATTCCAGCCATTGTTGGGTACGGTTATCGGTATGATCGGTACGTTCCAATCAATCACGCTATTTGGTACTGGTGACCCGCGCATCATGGCAGGCGACATCTCAATGGCACTTGTAACAACTGCCTTGGGTCTGATTGCAGCATTGCCACTGATCGTCATCCACAGCATTGTGGCTGGCCGTGCGAAAGCTATCGTTCAAGTACTTGATGAACAAGCTGCTGGCATCATTGCTTCTCACGCGGAGAAGGGAGAGTAAGCATGCAATTATACCTGATGGGACTTTGGGAAACTGTCAGGGATTTTATTGCCACAGGTGGCGATGTTTTATACCTCGTCTTTGCAGCGCTCTTATTAATGTGGATCGTTATGATAGAGCGCTACTGGTACCTGTTTGGTGTGTTCCCGAAGGAACGGGATCGCATCATTAAAGCCTGGGACGAGCGTAAAGATACGACGTCTTGGTATGCGCATAAAATCCGTGAAGCCTGGGTTTCCGAGGTTTCTACAAATCTGAATGCACGCATGCTGTTGTTGAAAACAACTATCGTGATTTGTCCGATGATTGGATTGTTAGGCACAGTAACAGGGATGATTTCAGTATTCGAAATTATGTCTGTACAAGGAACGGGTAACCCTCGTTTGATGGCTAGCGGTATCTCGATGGCAACTATCCCAACAATGGCTGGAATGGTGGCGGCACTGTCTGGAATGTTCTTTGTAACGCGCTTAGATGCACGCATCCGTCGCGAACAAGACAGACTGCTTGACAGTTTGCCACATCACTAAGAGAGAAGAATTATGGCACGTAAACGTTTTCGCGAAGAAGAAGAAGCGACAGCAGATATGACGCCGATGCTTGACATCGTATTCATCATGTTGATCTTCTTTATCGTAACAACATCGTTTGTTAAGGAAGCTGGTATCGACGTAAACCGTCCGGAAGCCCAACAAGCCTCACAAAAGCCTTCAGCGAATATCTTCATTGCTATTCGTGAAAATGGTGAAGTGTGGATGGACCGCCGTATGGTTGACGTAGAGCGAGTGGCTGCCAACCTCGAGCGTCTGTTAGCTGAACAACCTACCGACATGGTAGTTATTCAAGCCGACGAAGGTGCTCGTCATGGGGTTGTGGTTCAGGTTATGGACCAGATTAAAGCCGCCGGTATCGCGCAAATTTCAATAGCAGCGGAGAACGACTAATATGGTGCGCGCAATAGTATCGATTTTACTAGGCGCCGCAGTCACTTTCGCTCTGTTTGTCTTTATGGCTTTCTTGATCAGTGGCGGGGCTCAGCGTGCAGAAGCACCTGAGCCACCGACTCGGATTGACATTGTCTCTGAGCCACCAGAGCAGGACGTGGATACGCGCCGCCGTACACCACCACCGCAGCCGGAGCCACCAGAGGCACCGCCGCAACAGCCTGATGCTGAGCCTGACACGGCAGATGACACTCTGTCATTTAATATGGACATGGGCGGCGTCGACTTAGGTGGTACTGACACTGGCTTGGATGGCCCAGGTGCAGGGCTTGGTCGAGACGGTGATGCTCAGCCTATCGTTCGTATTGAACCCCGTTACCCGCCAGCAGCAGCTCGTGACGGTATCGAAGGGTGGGTGCGCTTAAGTTTCACGATTGATGAAACTGGTGGCGTAACCGACGTTCAGGTGATTGAGTCTCAACCACGCCGAGTATTTGACCAAGAAGCACGCCGTGCATTAATGCGCTGGCGATATGCGCCACGTATTGTTGATGGCGTCGCTCAACGTCAGGAAGGTTTGACTGTGCAGCTTGACTTTACGATGGAGGGGCAATAATGACATTTAAATATGCAATTATTGCAGGTGCGGTAGCGCTAGGCTTAGGTTTATCTTCGCTGTCTTCGACTGTATATGCGCAGGAGGAGATGAGCCAAGAAGAAGTCCAACAGCAGGAGCGTCAGGAAGCATTTGTCGACCGTCAACGCCGAACTGACAACATCGATATTGGCTTTCGCATTCCGTCGCCATCTGAGGTTCAACAAGCTCGAGATTCTCGACGCAACCAAGCTGCCAGTGAGCGGATTGGACGTCGTATAATGCAGGCTTTTGAGGCTTACGAGGAGGACGATATTCCTGGTGCGATAGAAATCCTTGAGGGCGCAAGTCCTCGTGGTGACTATGATGTCGCATATGTTAATCGCTTTCTTGGCAACATGTATGCGGCGAATGAGCAGCCAGAACGAGCTTTAAGTACACTTCAGCAGGCTGTGGACTTAGATATTCTTGGTTTCTCTGATCAAGCGGCAGCTATGCTTCTACTTGCGAACTTGAACTTACAAGAAGAGAATTACAGCGACGCACTGCGTTACTACCAGCGTTGGATTCAGTTCACCGGTGAGCTTGATCCAGATGTATTCGTTCGGATGTCAAACTCTCATCTTGAGCTGAACAATTACGAGCAAGTAATTCCGCTGGCACGTAAGGCGTTACATTACATGCGTGAACCAAATCGCAATCCGTTTGTTCTTCAGGTTGCAGCCTTCTTTGAATTGCAGCGTACTGCAGATGCGATCCGTGTCTTGGAAGAGGGTGTGCAAACACTCCCAACTGAGAAGCGTTGGTGGGCTCAGCTTGGAATGCTTTATTTCCAAGAAGAACAGTATGACCGCGGTTTGGCGACCCTTGAATTGGCTTACCTTGCTGGATTTCTAGAGCAGCAAAACGATTTTAGGGCACTCGCGCAGATGTACTCTAACAATATGATTCCATACCGTGCAGCAGAGGTTATGCGACGTCATTTAGAGTCGGGCGATATTGAAAGCTCTGGACGTAATTGGTCGATTGCCGCTAGTTCCTATCATGCAGCACGTGAGTTTAATCGTGCTAATGATATGTATCTTCAGGCTGTGGAAGCAACTGACTCTCGTCAGGAGCGTCACGACTACCATCGCCGCCGAGGTAACTCATTGTTGCTAGCTAGTAACTATGTGGAGGCAACTCGTGCATTTACTGCGGCAATCGAGACAGCAGCATCTGGTGATAGTTCGATAGGCCGCGTGTATATGTCTTTAGCAGAAGCTCATTTTTACAATGAGCGTTATGCGGAGGCTGTAAGAGCAGCTGAAAATGCAGCTCGTTACAGTGACCAGCGTCGTAACGCAGAGAGTTGGGCGAATTACATTCGTTCGACTGCAGAGCGTCGTGGTGTAAGCTTGTAAGTACGATCGTACGTGTAAGGAACCCATCTTCGGATGGGTTTTTTTTGCCTGATGAGAATCATTGCGATGAATATTTACCCGTAATAAGTGAATTATATTGCTAGATTAGTACTATTGTTATAGTATCTGCGGGCGATAATTTACGTTAATCCCTGCGCCAAATTATCCTTTCATGTAAAAATAAATATTCAAAACGGAAGCTCTCATGTTTAAAAACTCTCAGTTGTCGGCGAGTGTGCGTTTCGCATTGCTTGCTGGAGGAACCTTGGCTGCGGTGCAGCCAGCGTTAGCACAATCTACTTCAGACGCAGAGGCGAATGCGCCTGAGCGAATTCAGGTAACTGGATCACGTATTTTACGCGAAGGAGCCATTGCACCAGCGCCAGTCACCGTAATTAGCGGCGATGAACTGATGGAAACCGGCGCGATGAATATCGGTGAGGTATTATCGCGCTTACCCGCCATGGCGAACACCTTCACATTAGCCAATTCTGGCCGTTCAATCGGCACTGCTGGCGTGAGTCTACTTGACTTACGCGGCATGGGTACCAGCCGTACGCTGGTGTTAGTTGATGGTCGTCGTCACGTTGCGGGTTCATCGTCATCGGCAGCAGTAGATACCAACACCATACCGACTACGTGGATTGAGCGTGTTGAGATTATTACGGGCGGTGCGTCTGCGGTGTACGGTGCAGATGCGGTGACTGGGGTCGTCAACTTTATCCTGAAGCGTGATATTGAGGGCTTTGACGCCACCGCGACGAAAGGT
>JAMCRH010000114.1 GCA_023380515.1 Gammaproteobacteria bacterium
ATGACGAAGATGAGTCCTCCGATAACGGCCATCCTTTGCTGGCAAGTTTAGGCAAACTCGGTCAGACCTTTTTTGAACAGTTGCAGGCTATCCCGCATCAAGCGGAGATGCTGTATCTGCAACCTCAAGCAGATGATGTATTGAGTCAGCTCAAGCAGGACGTTTATCAGCTAGATAGTCAAGATGAGCGATTATTGGTAGCCAGTGATGATGATTCAGTGCAGATCCACAGTTGTCACAGCGCGATGCGTGAAGCCGAAGTGCTGCATGATCAACTACTCAATCTGTTTGAAAAACATCCGGATTTATCGCCTACCGATGTGGTGGTAATGACGCCGGATATCGAAGTGTATGCTCCGGCGATAGAGGCCGTTTTCAGTAGCCAGCCAATTGAGCGATTCATTCCTTTCAGCATTGCCAATCGCGGTGAAGCACAACAGCAAACCATTATTGAAACATTCACTGACTTACTCGGTTTACCGCAATCCCGGTTTGATGCCGAAACCATTATGCGTTTGCTGGAATGTGCGGCTATTCAACGACAATTCAGACTGGATCATACTGATCTGGATACCATCCGTGGCTGGCTGCGGGAGACGCAGATCCGCTGGGGATTGGATGGCCAGGACAAACAGAAATTAGGCTTGCCAGCTTTAGATGCCAATACCTGGCGCGCCGGTCTCGACCGATTAATTTTAGGTTATGCCTTGCCTCCGGCAGAGCGCGATCAGTGGCAGTTGTTTAATGCTCAATTACCGGTCGGCGGCATATCGGGTGATCGGGCACAGTTAATGGCTCAACTTAATGCCTTTATTGATCAGCTCAGTCAGTTACGCGAAGAATTAAAACGCCCCAGAAAAGCGGCTGACTGGCAAATCCTGCTTAGCGACTGGCTGCGACGTTTGTTTGCCATTCACGAAGAAAATGAACAATTACAAATGGATGCCATTTTAAAAGCGATGGATTCGTTAAGCGAATCGGCACAGCAGGTTGGTTTTGAACAAAATTTGTCGATTGATTTGTTGCGAGACTGGCTGGATTTGCATATTGAAATGCCCAGTGCCGAGCATCAGTTTATGGGCCGTGGCCTGACTTTCTGTGACATGGTGCCGATGCGTAGCATTCCATTTGATGTGGTGTGCCTGATTGGCATGAATGACAACAGCTATCCACGACGCCAACCCAAACCCGGATTTGATTTACTTTCCAGTGATTACCGACGTGGTGATCGCTCACGTCGCGATGATGATCGATATCTGTTTCTGGAAGCTATTCTGTCGGCCAATCGACATCTATATATCAGTTATGTCGGTGCCAGCATTCATGATAATTCGCCGATTCCGCCATCGGTCCTAGTCAGTGATTTTGCTGATGTATTGAACAGACGCTTTCAGACCACAGAGGGCAATGAGATCTGGGAGCAGTTACTCACAAGACATCCGTTGCAAGCCTTCAGTCCGCGCTATTTTTCTGGTCAGGATGCAACGTTGTTCAGCTTTAATGCTGAGGCTTGTCCGCCGCTACATAAACAGACAGAGACTCGCAATTGGTTTGCCAGACCGTTGCCTGAAGCTGATGACAGCTGGCGCTTTGTCAGTCTCCATCAGCTCATCAGCTTTTTCAGTCATCCGGCAAGATTCTTAGCCCAGCAACGCCTGGGTATCAATTTTGAAAATGAAGATGCCACACTGGAAATTCGCGAGCCGTTTACTTTAAATGGCCTAGAAGCCTGGACTGTTCGGCAGCAGATGTTGGAAGGCAGACTGGCCGCATTGGAAGGCTCACAGATCCAACCAGTGATTCAGGCAACGGGCTGGCAAACCAATTGCGATTTTGCTGACTTGCTGTTCGACCAGCAGCTGGAAAAAGTCGACAGTTTTACCGAAAAATTAAAACCATTAAGAAGTGCTCAGCCATTGCCAGCGTTACCTTTTGAGTTTGACTGCGGTGAATTCACCCTGACCGGACAACTGGAAGGTTTGTCGGCCACTGGGCTATTGCACTACCGGCTGGCCAAAATGAAAGCCAAAGACTTGCTGGGCTTATGGTGTTCACACTTGCTTTTAAACTGTTTAAAACCAGAGGGTGTGACCTTACAAAGTCAGTTGCAATGTGAAGATAGCTATATTGCATTCAATGCTGTTGTTGAGCCAAAAGCAATACTGGCAGATTTGCTGGCCATTTATTGGCAAGGACTGCATCAGCCAATCCCATTACTGCCATTGACCAGTCTGACTTATGCGGCAGCTGAAATGGAAGGTGCCAATGATGCCGATGGTAAAGCCTTCAAAGTCTGGACCAGTGGTTTCAACGTGGGAGAGGATGCCGATCCTTATCATCAATTATTGTTCTCCGAATCGCCGTTAACCGATGAATTCCGTGCGTTGGCACTGCGGATTTATCAGCCGATTTGGGATGCCATGGCGGGAGACAAACCATGAAACAGTTTGATCTGCTGCAAACCCCGTTGCATGACGTCAATCTAATTGAAGCCAGTGCTGGTACCGGCAAAACCTTTACGCTTGCCGGGCTGTATCTGCGTTTGATATTAGAACATCAACTCAACGTTGATCAGATCTTGGTAGTGACCTATACCCGTGCCGCAACGCAGGAATTACGCGATCGGCTGCGTAAAAAGCTCAGCGATGAACGCAAATTGATTATCAGTGAGCAAACTGGCCGAACGCAGGATTTAAAACGACTGGATCTGGCGATTCAGAGCTTTGATGAAGCGGCCATCTACACAATTCACAGCTTTTGCCAGCAGGTGCTGAAAGACTTTGCTTTTGAATCCGGCAGCCCGTTTGAAATGGATCTGATAGGTGATGATCGTGAGTTGTTGCTCGCTGTCACTGATGATTTCTGGCGTAAAAACGTCGTGCAGAGTGATAGTGAGTTTAGTGCTTATTTATTGGCTAAAAAACAAACCCCGGAAACCCTGTTGCAATCGATTCGCAGTCTGGTGGCTAAACCCTATCTGCAAATCCAGGATTTGCCCGAAGTAGACGCAGAGTCGGTTACAGAGGCGTTAAATAATGCCTTCTGGAATGCCAGCCAAAACTGGCAAAAAGAGTCCGAGCAGATCACAGCTTTTCTTCTTGGCGGTGGCCTGAGTAAAACCAGTTATAAACCCGAAAAAGTCGACAGACTGCTGCAATTGCTCGAGTTTATTTTCAATGAATCAGCCTGTCCGTCAGCCTGGGATGAACTGCTGGATTTAGCGACATTGGAAAAAGCCGAAACCAGTCTGAAAAAGGGTACTGAATTACCCGAGCTGAGATTCTGGTCAGCGATGGGTACCCTAAAACAGCGTTATCAAGACTTAGATAATGTTCGGGCATTGCAGCTGCAACAGTTGCGTCTGCAGTTGTTGGCCTTTATCCGTGAGCAGTTGCCACAACAGAAAATGCAGCAACAAGTGCAGTCTTATGATGATCTGCTTATCAATCTTTCTCAGGCACTGCAAGGACCTCAAGGGGAGTGGTTAGTAACAAGATTACGTGAACAGTTTAAGGCCGCACTGATTGACGAGTTTCAGGACACCGACCCAGTGCAATACGATAATTTCCGCCGGGTATTTGCGACTAGCGGCCTGCCGGTGTTTTTTGTCGGTGACCCCAAACAGGCGATCTATAGTTTTCGTGGTGCCGATATTTTTACTTACCTCAAAGCCAAACAGGATGCTGTTGCAACCTACACTTTGGGTAAAAACTGGCGCTCACATATCTCACTGGTGGCAGCGGTTAATCGCCTGTTTATGCAAACCGCAGCACCGTTTATCTATGAACAAATTCCGTTTGTTGAAGTGGATGCTTCGCGTAGTGGCGAGCCTGCCTTGCAGGCTGATGAAGGCGAGCAAGCGGCATTGCAGTTCAGTTATGTGGAAAGCGACAAGCCGTTAAATATTGAAGCGATGCGACAAACTGCTGTGGAGGTGACCACCAATGAAATTGCCCGCTTATTGAATTTAGCCGCCAATAATAAAGCCCGCCTATTCGATGAAGACACAAAACTTACTCGACCACTAACCGGTGGCGATATCGCTGTTCTGGTGCCAAGCCACGCTCAGGCCGAATTGATTCAGCAGGCATTAAGGCGGCGGGGTATTAACA
>JAMCRH010000115.1:0-2240 GCA_023380515.1 Gammaproteobacteria bacterium
GGTTTTTCTGCTGTGAGCAAACGTGCACATCTGGCCAATTTTACGCAGCTGGCGCTGAATATGCTCTGGAGCTGGTTATTCTTTGCGTGGTACTTTGGTGTGGTAAGTTTTATCGAGATATTATTCTTGTGGTGCGCTATCGTGCTGACCATCACTCACTTTTGGCGACTGAATCGCATCGCAGCGGTGATGCTTATCCCCTACCTTGCATGGGTGAGTTTTGCGGCAGTGCTCAACTTTTCGATTTGGCAGCTTAACCCGGGTATTTTGTAACTCGTGACGAATCTAATCAAAGCTTCTATTTTACGTCATCCCGAGAAATCGATGGCGGAGGCGTTGAGCCAATTCGCTCAGCGCGCTCAGTCTTGCCCAGCTGCGGATGTATATGGCCGCGGTGAATTGATTGAAAATTTTGAAAAGAAAATGGCGCTGCTGCTTGGAAAGCCAGCCGCATTGTTTATAGCCAGTGGCACATTAGCTCAGCCAATGGCACTGAAAATCCATAGTGAACGTAAAGGCAAAACCGCTGTTGCGATGCACCCAACCTCGCACTTAGTTCTGCATGAGCAAGACGGCGTACAAAAACTCTGGGGTTTGCGCGTAGTGTTGACCGGCAATCCAGATCAAGTTGTAAGTCTTGCAGACCTTCAGAAACTGCCGTTCTCGGATCTAGCGGCGGTTCTGTTGGAACTACCCATGCGTGAAATTGGTGGGCAACTACCGCACTGGGAAGAGCTTCAAGCCCAAGTGCAGTGGGCGCGATGTTTCATCTGCATATCGCGTACAATCACGCAGTAGTAATTGCCGCCACCGAGCGATATTTAAATAACCACGGTATTCTGGTGTTGCCGAAACCTCGCAACAGTGACCCGAGTTATTCGGTATGCGAAATTAGCGTGGGCCGCAGTACCATGGCACACCCGCCGGCATTCTGGTTAGAACATTTGGCTGCTTGTCTTGAAACGATTATTTATGTGAAGACTGGTCATTTACCGGTGGGCTATTAAAGTAGAAAGCAATGAATCGATTTGAAGCTGCATACTTTTTCAGCGTGATGCGCCGCAATCAGGTATAATTGCTTTTTTAGATCCGGGCCCTGTGCCTGCACGAACAAAGGCACAAGCACGTGACAGATTCATCATTACTTTTCTCATCTTTGCCGTTTTCTCCAGAACAACTCGCGACATTAGACACCCTCGAATACACGCAAATGACGCCGATTCAGGCGCAAAGTTTGCCATTGATCTTGGCAGGCCGTGATGTGTTAGCACAGGCGCAAACTGGCTCGGGTAAAACCGCTGCGTTTGCACTCGGTCTGTTGGCAAAAGTCGATGTTGCTGCTTACCATATTCAAGGCGTTGTGATGTGCCCAACGCGGGAACTGGCGGAGCAGGTTGCAGAAGAGATTCGTCGCTTGGCGCGTAATCAAGCGAACCTCAAAGTGTTAACTCTCTGCGGCGGGGTTCCTGCACGCGCACAAGCGCTGTCATTGCAACATGGCGCTCATATTATTGTTGGGACACCGGGCCGAGTGCTTGACCACTTGAACCAAGAGCGGCTTGACTTAACACGAGTCCATACCTTAGTGCTCGACGAAGCCGACCGGATGTTGGATATGGGCTTTCAAGACGAGCTCGATAAAATTGTTGCAGCCATTCCGGCAGCGCGGCAAAACCTCATGTTTAGTGCAACCTTTCCTGCTGAAATCGCGTCATTAGCGAAGAAACTCATGCAGTCGCCTGAGCATATTGTGGTTGCCGAAGTGCGCGTCGACGACGCGATTGAGCAAGTGTTTTATCAGGTGAGCAGCAAGCAGCGGGAAGATGCTGTCATGCAATTGCTGCTTGAACGCCAACCGAAGAATGCGATTCTTTTTTGCAACACCAAGCGTGACACCCATGAGCTTTACTCCGTCTTACGTAACAATCAGTTTAGCGTGATGGCGCTGCATGGGGACTTAGAGCAAAAGGATCGCGAGCAAACTTTAATGCTGTTTAACAACCAGAGTATTCGAATTCTGGTGGCAACCGATGTGGCAGCGCGTGGTCTCGATATTAAAGCCCTCGATTTAGTGATCAACGTCAACCTTGCGCATGACGCGGATACCCATATTCATCGCATCGGCCGGACAGGTCGCGCCGGTGAAAAGGGGCTGGCGATTACACTCGTTACCGATGCCGACGCCTATAAATTCAGTCTATTGCAGGACGCGCTGAAACAGCATGTGGCGTTACAGGCGT
>JAMCRH010000115.1:2250-2943 GCA_023380515.1 Gammaproteobacteria bacterium
GCTAGTTCAGATCAACCCGCGCTGCCGCAGGCCGCTGAAATGGCGACCATTCAAATTCTTGGTGGCAAAAAAGACAAGCTCCGCCCGGGCGATATTGTCGGTGCCTTGACCAAAGATAACCGGATTGATTTTGAGAAAGTGGGTAAAATCAACGTGCAAAGTCAGGTGAGCTATGTGGCTGTGCGTCGCAACGCTGCAAAGCAGGCACTAGCGGTTCTCACTAATGACAAGTTAAAAGGCCGACGTTTTCGCGCACGTTTACTAACTTAAGGCCGATATCCTTTGTAATTTGCGGCTAAAACACGTAGATTACGCGCCTATTTTTTGTTCGGGTGTGTAATCGTGATTTCTGCTGCAAATGTCACCATGCAATTTGGTGCTAAACCTCTGTTTGAAAATATCTCTGTTAAATTTGGCGAAGGTAATCGCTATGGCTTGATTGGCGCAAATGGCTGCGGCAAGTCGACCTTTATGCGTATCCTCAGCGGTGAGCAGGAGCCATCCACCGGTAATGTGTCGATTGAACCGAACATGCGGGTGGGGAAATTACGCCAAGATCAGTTTGCGTATGAGCAGTTCAGCGTCATTGATACGGTGATCATGGGCCATGAAGAGTTGTGGCAGGTGAAAGCCGAACGGGATCGCATCTACAGCTTGCCGGATATGAGTGAAGACGACGGTATGCGCGTCGCG
>JAMCRH010000116.1 GCA_023380515.1 Gammaproteobacteria bacterium
GCGGTGGCTGTCTCGAAGTGTATTACAGTAGCGATATCGTGCAAGGCACTCCGCGTATTCCCGATCCGGTTGACGTTGTCAGCGTGGTTGCCATTCAGCGCGGTAAGACCGATCCCGAGCGTTATGTGTTGATGTCAGGCGACATCGACTCGCGTGTCACTGACGTCATGGACTATACCTCCGAGTCACCGGGAGCAAATGACAACGCCACAGGGGTGGCAGGCACGTTGGAAGCCGCCCGCATTTTAACCCAATACGAATTTAACGGTTCGATTGTCTATGCCGCGCTTGCTGGCGAAGAACAAGGCTTGTTTGGTGGAGAGATTCTTGCGCGTCAAGCGCTTGAAGAAGGCTGGCGCCTCCATGCAGTGTTGAACAACGACATGATCGGCAACATTGCTGGGATTAATGGGGTGATCGATAACACCACAGCGCGAGTTTTTGCTGAAGGTACGCGGATGAATGAAACCGAAGCGGATGCGCGTCGTCGCCGCTTCACTGGAGGCGAAGTGGACTCACCGAGTCGTAACTTAGCCCGTTATATTTCTTGGATGTCAGACCGGTATATCCCTAACTTGGACGTGATGGTGGTGTATCGATTAGACCGCTTTGGTCGCGGTGGCCATCATCGGCCATTTAATGACGTTGGCTTTCCGGGGGTTCGTATCATGGAAACCAATGAACACTATGACCGTCAGCACCAAGACTTACGTAACGAAGACGGACGTCATTTTGGTGACACCATAGAGTACGTTGATTTCGACTATGCAGCGAAGCTAACAGCACTCAATGCTGTGACCCTGGCCAGTATGGCTTGGGCACCAGCGCCGCCAAGTAATGTTGAAATTCGCGGGGCAGTGCAGCCGCACACAACGCTTAGTTGGGCTCCGGCTAACGAACAGGAAGCAGACACGATTTCAGGTTATCGCATTTATTGGCGGTATACCGACGCACCGAACTGGCAATTTAGTCGTGACGTGGGTAATGTAACTGAGTTTACTTTACGTAACGTAGTGATCGACAACTACTTCTTCGGAGTTTCCAGTGTTAGCAAGGATGGTTTTGAAAGCCCAGTGGTCTTCCCTGGTGCAGCGGGTACGTTCGACCTGCGTTAATTTTTCTGGTGTTAAACCTCAAGCCAAGGCATTGCGTTGTGCTGCCTTGGCTTTGCCATTACTTGTTGGACTCAATGGCTGTTCGGATTTGAATTCGAATGCAGAAATTGAAATATTGCATAAGCAAACCGAGCAAATTTCACAGTTACAACGATTAGAAGCCGATACTGCACGCAATACGTTGCGAGCTGCTCTTGAAGATCCCCGCTTACATCCGTATGCATTAGCCCGCGCTGTTTTTGAACAAAGCGGTGCTCGTGTTGAAACGCCTGCCTTTTTAGTGCAGTTTTCCGCGACTTTGCTCGATGCTAAAGCCGCGCCAGACCTAATTGACGATTTAATTGAAGAGCTCTTGCAGTCATTTGAAGAAATTAGTCGTCAAAACGAGTTTCTTGCTGAGTACTCGTCGATCTTTTACATGCGCTTACTCGCAATGAGCTCGAAAACAGCGAACCATGAGCGTACCGAGCAATTACGTTTGCAAGTGGAAGCGTTGATTGAAGCGGAGGGAAATGAGTCGTTCTCTAATATCGAGCTGCTGCAGTACTACCTTGAAGGGGCCGACCTTGCCCGCGCCGAGTATCACCTTGAGCGTTTAGGTGAGGGCTTCGCCCGCACTAGCTTTTCGCTTGAGTTGATTGATGCGCACCTCGAACGCGGTGATTACTATGAGGCACAACGGTTAATTGATAACACAGCACGGCAGCCGGAGTGGTTGCAGCAATTTATCAAAGATTGGGTGGCTATTTTGCTTCGCGCAGACCGCCGCGAAGAAGCGGTTGATTTTGTTTTACATTCAACACAGGCGATTCTCGAACAACTCAGCGGCGCCGATGATCATTACTTCTATTCGTTACCGAATGAGATTTTAACACGAACGACCCTGTTGCAAGAGTTAGGTCGACACGAGGAAGCGCGAGAAGCAATGCTGACAAGCTATCGTTATTCACTTTTACATGAACCTCAGTCTTGGTATTTATTACAGGCGACACTTCCATACATAAAGGGTTTTGCAGCGCTCGGCGAGCCGGTACTCTTTAATGAAGTAAAGAACTGGGTCTTCAATCGTATTTACCAGAACCTCGAAGAGGACGATTTTCATTCGTTCATGGCGAATTTTGTTTTTAATACTCAAGCACTTGAGATAGAAGAATTTGCCCTTGAGTTTCTTGATGTGGTTGCTGGCTATAACGATGTCAACGAACGGATTCCAGCTGCAGAGTTCGCATTTTCCCTCGGTTACGCTTACGGCGCACTAGGCCACTCTGAGCGCAGTGACTACTATCTGCAGCCTTTATTGAACGATTCATATCGGTTTCAAACTCTATTTGAGAGCACTTTGTCGAGTTCAATGAAGGCCGTGGAATATTTGCTTGAGGCTGGATATGTGGACGAAATAAAAGATTATATTGGCGCTACCAACTCATTCTGGCTGCAATACATGCTGATTGAAAAACTAACTGCTGATCAACGTTTTGTTGACGCATTAGAGCAAATCGCGATACTCGATATGGACGCAATAAACGAAGCATTCTTCCTATTAATGGTTGCCAAAGGCTATTTGGAACAAGAAATACTGCCCAACGCAGAAGCACGGGAAGTGATGGCGCTGAACTGGCAACGTTACATGCCAATGGACGAATAATTTTAGCAAGGAATCCTGCGATGAAAAAAATCCTACCAATCAGTCTTGCGATACTGTCTATAACTTTGACACCTGCCTGCTCTGACTTGTCTCAGGACGCGGATATTGAAGTATTACAGCAAGAACAATTGCGTAGCGACATGGAACAACTGGCAGCGGCGACTTCGCGCAGTTCGTTGCGTGAAGCGCTTGACGATCCGCGTTTGCATCCGTATGCCTTGGCAAGAGCCATGTTTGAGCAAAGTGAACTAAAAGCGCAGGCGCCAACATTTCTATTCCAATTCGCGGCCACGTTACTTGACGCTGAAGTAGCTCCTGACTTAGTCGAAAAGGAGCTTAACCAACTCATTCAGGAGTTCGATGAGATCAGTCGTCAGCAAGAGTTTTACGCGCAAAGTCCGTGGATGTTTTATATCCGCATGTTGCGATTCAGCCAACAGACAGCCAACCACGAACGCACCGAGCGATTGCGTTTACAGATTGAAAACTACGCCGAAGTGAATACGTTTGATCTCAATGCGAGTGGCGAGTTGATTGATTTTTACATCGAACGAGGTCAGCTTGACGATGCTCGCCGTCATTATGACCGAGTGGAAGACCGGTTCGGTCGATTTATACTCGGCTTACCGTTAATTAAGGGCTATGTTGCACATGAGCAAGAACGTGCTGCCCAGTTGTTGATCGACCAACTCAGTCGCGATCTGGAAGGGGTCGATTATTTCATTGATGACTGGATTAAAGTTCTGCTGGATGCGAACCGTCGCGAGCAAGCAATTGCATTTTTACTCGACCGTCGCGACGCTATTCTCGCTACACTCACGTCCGATACGCCACGCATGTTCTTTACGCATGCGCACAATTTCACCACGATTATTAAAAACCTGCAGGCACTCGGACGCGAAACGGAAGCACGCGAAGCATTGGTGCAGGGGTATCGCTATGGGCTGGAAAACTCACCGGGTGACTGGTACCTGCTTCGCGGTGCATTACCTTATTTACAAGGTTTTAAAGCACTTGATGACGACGCTCTTTTTGCCGAAGCGAGACGGGACTTGTTTGCTCGGTTATATGCACTATTGGAAACTAGCGAGAATTTCGCCCAAATCGTCTTTGGCTTCAGTAACATCATGCAGGAGCTTGAGTTAGAGTCTGCGGGCCTCGAATTTATTGATCAAGTCGCACTCTTTAACGATAAAGAACAACGCGTTGCCCCAGAAGTCCTGTATTTTCTGTTGAGCTATTCGTATGGTGTATTGGGTGACGAACAGAAAGGCGCAACCTATTTACAACCGCTCTTGAACGATTTCACCTTGTTAGAGCAGCTCATGACGTCTTTAGAGATCGGTCAAAATGTCCTGCTCACTCATCTACTCGACGCAGGTTACATTGAGGAAGTACAAGCGCTGATCGGTCGGTCGCCGAGTTTCACAAATTCGCGGATGGTGTTTGACGCATTGATTACCAGAGAACGCTATCTTGAAGCGCTTGAAGTGATTACTCAGCAACGCATCGATCCGGTCTTTGATATTGTCATGTTACTGCAAGTGGCTCACGGTTATCTCAAACAAGGACAACTGCCAAACGCCGAAGCCCGCGAATTCATGGCCCAACATTGGTCTCGCTATATGCCGATGGAATCGGGAGGTTCTGCGTTGTGAGCCGCGTTAAGGTGACATCTCGCTTGTTTGCATACGCCACGCTGATTTCAATTTTATCAGCGTGCTCAGATATGGGCTCGAATGCCGATATTGAGGTGCTACAAAAACACGATACAGCAGCAGCGGAAGTTCGTCTTATCGAAACTGAAACTGAGCGACGCTCGCTGCGCGAAGCCCTTGAAGATCCGCGTTTACATCCCTATGCGCTGGCGCGAACTATCTTCGCTGAAAGCGATTTTCGACAGAACAGTCCGATGTTTCTTTTACAATTTGCCGCGGCATTGATTGATAGTGAAACGGCACCTGAGATTGTCGACCGTGAAGTTGACAATTTACTTGCGGCTTTTGATGACATCAGCCGCTTACAGCCGTATTTCGCGCAAAATGAGTGGACGTTCTATCTTCGTTTACTGCGTGTCAGTCAATTCACACCCAACACAGAACGCACGAAGCAATTGCGCGACCACGTTGAGGACTTATTTGAACTCCATATCATTGATGATAATTCGCGGGCACGGCTGGTGGAGTTCTACCTTGAGCAAGATAACCTCCTCGCCGTAGAACGGCATTTAGAGCAAATCGACGAGCCGTATTATATTGCCCGCTTCAGCTTGATCCTGATTGAGCGATATTTGCAACGCGATGATCGCTATGCGGCTCAGCGTCTACTCGATGAATTATCGTTGATGGAAACTGAGTTGCTTGGATTCACAGCTGAGTGGGTTTCCGTGCTCTTACTCGCAAATCGAGAATCGCAAGCGGTGACCTTTGTTCTCGATGGGTTTGATAGGGCATTTTCCGCGCTTTATGATGAGGATCAGTTTACCTTTTACCGGAATATAATTTCTTTTAATGATTTAGTGCAGCAGGCGTTGCGGCTTGAGCGTGCTGACGAGGCGCGTGATGCGTTGTTACGGGCATACCGTCAGTTGGCTTCGTTTTCAGGGCTTGAGTTGATTAACGTCCGTTTGTCCATCCCGTTTTTAAAAGCTTTTGCCACTCTGGGTGACGAAAGCACGTTCGCCGAGGTAAAACGAGATGTTCTCGCTCGAACCTACAGCTATTTGCAGAACCCCGACTATTTCACTGAGGTTTTATGTGCGTTTAGTGCGGAGATGCTTGACCAAGGCCTCGAGCAACATGCCATCGAGTTGATCGATATAGCCGCAAAGATCAACGATGACGAAGTGCGAATTCCAGAACCTGAGTTCCATTACGCTTTGGGCTATGCATACGGGATGCTTGGGGAAGAAGAGCGTGGCCAACGTCATTTGCAAGCGTTGTTTAACGACCCCACTAAACTTGATGAGCTGCTCAGTTCATGGCGGGTTTCACCATTTGTTGTCATTCAAGACTTTATCGATGCTGGTTATGTCGACGAGGCCATTAGTCTTGTTGGTACTCAACCTAGCATGACTGAAATACGGGTTATCTTTGGTGCCTTGGTTGCTGAAGAGCGCTTTGTCGAGGCTTTGCAGAAACTAGGTGAGTACAACCTGAATGAGTCGTCGACCGTCTGGGGATTACTCACGATTGGCCATGGTTATTTGTCGAGCGGTATGTTGCCCAATGCAGAGGCAAGGGCTGTGATGCAAGACTTTTGGTCACGGTATATGCCGACGGATTCTTAATGCTGCTTTTAGTCCAAAGCAATCCCCAATGCGAGTAGCAGAATAAAGGCGTGGATGAGTGCCACGTTGAGCCCTAAAAACGGCACGAGCTGTGGGATGTCATCGGCGTATCGATGCACGCCTTTGATTAATTTTGGTGCTAGAAGCGCAGAAAAGAGTGCGAGGATACTTAAGTCTGGAATGACTTGATTCCACACAGCAACGATGACAATCGCGTAAGCGAGTACTAACTGACCAGAGAAAAGCCAAGCGCTGCGACGACGGCCAATCATAATTGGAAAGTGAAAACGGCCGACTGACTCGTCCGCTTCACAATCTGGAAATTGATTCAGCAACAGCAAGTTGTTCACCAACAACATCACCACCACGGCGAGTACCCAAATCATCAAATTGAGCTCCCGCGCAAACACCCAAGCGGCGCCAAGCGTCATTAATAATCCAAAGCCAACGCCTGGCGCAATCAAGCATAAGACAGGCTCTTGATTGAGCGGCTTGGTGTACAGCAGGATGAGTAAGACACCTGGAATACCGAGCCAAAGTAAACTAAAGCTGTATTCGTTTGCGATGGTTAGGCCAGCGACCATTACGATAAGCAAGCTGGCTAGGGCTAGTATTAACGCCCAGCGAGCCATTCTCGGGTTGCGGACGAGCGCACCACTACCGCCACTAAACGCGGTTTTCCGTGTTTTGAAATCGAGCCCGCTGCGATAATCCATGTATTCGTTTAAAGCGTTCACGCTTACATGAGCAAAAATCGCCACAACGGTGACTAAAAACAGCGTGCTGCGTGGCGGCCAACCGGAATAATAGTAACCGACAGCAAGTGCAAGTAATAAGCAGACAAGGGTGAGCGTTAGGAATTTCGCTCGCGAGACGGCTAAAAAATCCGAGAGTTTAAGCATTTATTTCTTCTTGGTCCGTTCGTCAAGTTGCGGCAGGTAATCCTGCTCTAGCTGTTGTAACCATTGTTTACCGAAGCTACTAAATAACTTACTGTGATTTTTTAGAAATGCTTGACCACAATTATCGAGCAACTCTTTATTCGCGGCTAATTGTTCCACTTTTATCCAGTCATTCCAAACACTATGCAAGCCCCAGTTTGGGTCGTGAATTTCACACCCAGGTAAACGATAATGAAAAGTGGGACGGGCTTTGACGAGTTTACTGTCAACAGCGGCAACGAGTTTGTCCTCGTCAAGATGCCGAAATAGCGGCAACATATCGAGGGCGCGGTTACGGGTTGGATTATGTTTTAGGTAATCATCCATTAAGGTTTCTAAATCTGGCCAATAATCTGAGTTGAGAGCCAGTTGCAGATATTCGTTTGGAAAAGGGTCAATGTAATTACTGATACGACGAGAAATATCTGGGTTAATCCGTGCCAACAGCCAGTCGTATAAACACAAAAATGCTTTGATATGCGCCATGATCGTATCGCTATCGAGCCTGGGTAGCTCTGGATTGAGTTGCATACCAAATGCATAGGCTAAACTGTCAGATGAGCCGCGGGCACCCGCTGCACGCAAATCATCCATTAAGTTTTCCACTTCCGCTAACCGCGAAAGCGGCAAGGGCGGACTTACCACTTCAACAGGAACCACACTTTCGGCAACCCAAGCGAGGCTTTTCTCTGCGGCCGCTCGAAAATCATCTTGTTCTTGTTCACGTCCCATTTTCTTCAGATAACTGTAATCAAATTCGATAACCCAATCACCAGCAGCGTCGCCTTGAATGGTTTTTTCATAGCGTCCCTGAGCACTTACTTCGCAGTTGTCACAGTGACGCTCAAGAAACTTTAAAAGAACGTCAGTCGTCGCATCCAAACTGAGATCGCCGAATTCGATTTCAACACCGACCGCCCGCTCGTTACCCTCCGCATTGTGTCGCTGTGGTGGGGTCGTCAGTTCCGGTTTAGGCATACTCAATTACTCCATGTCAGCTGCATCGATGGGCGGATTAATCTCACTGATGCGTCGATAAACCCAAGCTGGTTTACCATCAGCGAGGTAATACAAATAGCGTTCGTAACGCACGCCAACCCGTTCGTAACGGTCGAGACGACGCAATTGGGTGGCGTTAACGTAAAAAATTCGTCCTTCGGTCACTGCATCGTCTTCTGGCAACAAATCTAACCGATAGCGACGATAACCTTCAAGCTCCGCAGGTTCAGTTGGCACATAAGCACGAATGACAATGGTTCGAACCAATGGGTTGGTTAAAGTTCCGAACGCAAACACCCGGTGCTCTGCTTCTTGGTCGATTTCGAGCGTGGTTTCCGAGAAGTTAAAACTGTACGGGTTTAACCAAATCCACCACCAAACCGCAACAGCGATGATGAGTATTACTAGAATCGTTGTCATTTTTGTCACGCCAACCCCCGTATATTTCGTGTTGTTTTTGTGTATCATGCAGGAGTTGTGATTACAAATAGAAGATGGGAACAACCAAGAGGAAAAACCCATGCGTACACTAGCTAAATTTGCTCGTTCTAGTGCTGCAATAGCCGTTGGCGCAGCACTGTTATTAACCGCCTGCGGGCAAGCACCGCAAACCCCAGACGTGTCAGCTGAACCAGAAGCTTATGTGTTAATGCCATCGGCCCAAGAGCGCCTCGACATCTATGTTCCGGTCGAAATGGGTGTCGATATTTCACATTTATCTGAGGCACAAAAAGAGCTGGTGAGCCTCTTAATTGATGCTGCTGATATTATGGATGAACTCTTTTGGATGCAGGCTTACCCTGGTGACCGTCAGGAATTTTTGGCGCGTATTCCAGACCCACAAGTGCGTCAATTTGCCGAAATTAACTACGGCCCATGGGACCGGTTAAATAATATGCAGCCATTCTTGCAAGGTTATGGACCCAAGCCTGCTGGCGCCAATTATTACCCAGCCGATATGACCCGTGAAGAGTTCGATGCAGCCGAACTTGCCGGTAAGGATGACTTATACACTTTGGTACGTCGTAACGACGCGGGTGAGCTATATACTGTGGCTTACTCGGAGAAATATCGCGAACAACTAGAAAAAGCAGCCGCAATTTTGCGTGCTGCGGCTGCAGTGGCTGATGATGAGAAATTCGCAGAGTACTTAATCATGCGTGCCGATGCGTTCTTAACCGATGACTATCAGCCGTCTGATTATGCTTGGATGGATGTCACTGACAGTGTGATTGATGTGATTATTGGTCCGATTGAAACCTATGAAGATCGCTTGTTCGGTTACAAGGCAGGGTTTGAGGCTTATGTATTAGTCAAAGACCTCGAGTGGAGCGAGCGTCTTGCGGTCTATGCAGAGCATCTACCAGCGTTGCAACGTGGTTTACCAGTTGCCGACGAATATAAAGCTGAAGAGCCAGGCGCAGAAGCTCAGCTTAATGCTTATGACATTGTGTACTACGCAGGTCATTCCAACGCAGGCAGTAAAACGATTGCCGTGAACCTACCGAATGATGAAGAAGTACAGTTGGCGAAAGGCACTCGCCGTTCACAGCTGAAAAATGCAATGCGGGCCAAGTTCGACGAAATCTTGTTGCCGATTGCAGATGAGCTGATTCATCCCGATCAGCGTGATCACATTACCTTCGATGCGTTCTTCGCGAACACCATGTTCCATGAAGTCGCTCACGGACTCGGGATCAAGAATACCATTGATGGCCGCAGCACAGTGCGACAAGCTTTGCGTGAATACGCAGCGCCGCTAGAAGAAGGTAAAGCGGATATTCTTGGCTTATACATGGTTACCCAGTTGCTCGAAGCTGGCGTGCTAACCGAAGGACAACTGGAAGACTATTATGTAACTTTCCTTGCTGGAATCTTCCGCTCCGTGCGCTTCGGTGCGTCAAGTGCGCATGGGCAAGCCAACATGATTCGCTTTAACTATTTTGCTGAGAAGGGCGCGTTTATTCATGACGAAAACGGCTATTACAGTGTCGATATGGAAAATATGCGTAACGCCATGAATAGCCTGTCGGAACTGATTTTGCGCTTGCAAGGCGACGGTGACTATGAAGGTGTTGCAGCTTTATTCCGTGACATGGGTGGCGTCGGTGAACAGTTACAAGCTGATCTTGACCGTTTGGCGGCTGCCAACATTCCGGTTGATATTGTGTTTAACCAAGGTAAAGCGCAAATTGGTCTGTGATAGCTGACCTAACGAATGTGATAGAAATCACTATTGGTTAGTGAAATTGACTAAAAGCCACGGTGAGCAACCGTGGCTTTTTTAGTTAAAACAAAGAATTACAGATTTTGGCATAAAGCTTGCTGTGTTCACTTAGGAAAACAATTCTTAAAAATGAATGAGGACATTAAGATGATCAGTGCAATGGTTTTAGTTAGTGGCTTAAGCGGCATGCCAGCGATTGAAGCGCCTTCAGCGCCGGTGAAGAAATCGAGCACCAATGCGTTTCATGTTATCGACGGTCAAAGCTGTAATATGACCCTCGATAAAGACTTATATATCAGCCCGCAAGCGCTGACGTTACGCGACGCTGGAGCTGAAGTGATTCGTATTCACGCGGATGGCCAAGTGTTTGTTAATGGCGCAGCAATCGACGTTGCTGAAGCTGACCGTGCTCACTTTGTTGCATACAAAGACGGCCTTGCGGAACAAACTCAGTTTGTCGTGCAAGTGATTGACGAGGCACTTGAAATGACGAATTACGCATTAACCATGACGTTTGGTGAAATGTTCGGTAAGCGGCATCGGATAGTTCGCCGTATGGACAAACTCACTGATCGTTTGCGTGGTGATTTAGCCTCCATCGCATATGAGGACAACGGCACGTTTGTTGTTCAGGGCTCACAATTAGACGCATTTGGCGACCGAATTGGTGAAACCATTGAAGAAGAAATGGAAGACCTCATCACCAATGCGAAAGGTACGATGATGATGATGGTTGGCCGCATGCTTTTGCGTGGGCAACGCGGTATCGAAGACTTCGAGCAACGCATGGAAACCATGGCGGCGAACCTTGAAACCGAAATGGAAGCTTGGGGCGCAGACATCGAAGCACGTAGCGAAAATTTTTGCCAACGTCTAACTGAGCTACGGAAAACCGAAGATTACCTTGCTGAAACCTACCCAGCATTTGGCGATTATCGTTTACTACCATAAGCTCCGGTTGGGCTAAGTTGTAGCGCCGTTTAGCCTGTTAGCTGCTTGGTTCGGAATCGGCCTACTCATTCTCAGAGACGCCGTAAACCCATCCTCCCTGGGGGCTTATAATCGGCATCCATGCCTCATATACTCTGAGAACGAGCAGCCTCGCTTCCAACCGCAGCTAACAAGCAGCTAGGCTCTCAACCAAGCAGCTAATACGCTAAGCGCATCAGCCGCAAGGTTCGCAGCGCAGCAGCGCCTAGCTCTTCACTTCAGGCTCTTCGTCAAGATTGAGGTCGTCGTCATGTTGTGCCACGTCCCAAGGTAACGAACTTGGCGAGTGGTGCTGGAATGCCAAATAGTTTTCGAATTGGTTGAGTACATCGTTAATGATATCAGCCTTTTCGAAACCATAGACATCGTACGCTTGACCACCCTGACGGAGGAAGACTTCAGCACGGAAGTATTCGTCACTTTCTGTGCGTTTCTGCAACATCGCAAACTCTGGGCGGGCATAGCCACGAATGCGGATTTCGTAGGTGAAATCAGCGTCAGCACGGTCGACGTGAAGAACAACTCGAGTCGGATCCTCTTCGAGTGATACTTCTGCTTGCCATTTTTGTGACTCAAGCTCTGCTCGTACTTCTTCGAGACAGTCTTTGCAGGTTTCGCGAATAAAGGTTTCGACTTTGGCTTTACTCGGATAGTCAACCAGGCCCGCTAAGCGCTTTTTCCAGTAGTTGGCACCAGAATGAACGCCACGACGGTGAATTTTTGCAGCGCTCTTCAAACTGTCGAATTGGTGACCTTCAATAACCAACGCTCGCCACATGCCAACGGCCGCTAATAGCATGATAATGGCGAAAGGTAGTGCACTGGCAATCGCTGCAGTTTGCAGCGCTGTGAGTCCGCCGGCAAGTAACAGCACGGCAGCGACAATCCCTTCTGAACTTGCCCAAAATACGCGCTGCCAGGCAGGCGTGTCCATACGACCGCCAGAGGCTAACGAATCGATGACAAGCGAGCCTGAGTCAGACGAGGTGACAAAGAAAGTCATGATCAGCACAACGGTGACAAACGAGAGAATGCTCGTCATTGGTAGATTCTCATACAGTTTGAACAGCGCAATGGCTTGGTCAGCCTGTACGTCAGCAATCAGCGTGTCGAGACCTTCGTTCATGATCATATGTAACGCGGTGTCACCAAACACCGAGAACCAGAAAAAGGTAAAGATGGTTGGGACTAGCATGACGCCAAAGACAAATTGGCGAATGGTGCGGCCACGACTGATTTTGGCGATAAAGAGACCAACGAATGGTGCCCAGGCAATTGTCCAACCAAAGATGAACAAGGTCCAGTTGCCGATCCAGTCACTGCGACTATAGGCCTGCAAATTAAAGGTACGCTCAACAATGTAATTGAGATAGCTACCTGTGTTCTGCAAGAAAGTCTCAAGAATATGGACGGTAGGTCCGGCAAAGAATACGAATAGCAACAAGAACATGACCAAGGTCATATTCACAATAGATAGGCGTTTGACCCCTTTGTCCAAACCCGCGACAACGGAGGCGATCGCCATCAAGGTGATGACAAAGATGACAATGACTTGGACAATGGTGGAGACCGGGATTCCGGGCCACAGGTAATTCAAGCCAGTGTTAATTTGAATAACCGAAAGACCTAAGGTGGTGGCAATACCGAACATGGTGCCGAGAATCGCAAAAGTATCGACGGCATGACCAGCTGGTCCATGAATTTTTTCGCCAATGATCGGATATAACGTCGAGCGCATGGACAGTGGTAGTCCGTGGCGGAACGAAAAATAGGCCAAAACCAAGCCCACCAGACCATAGATAGCCCAGATATGGAAACCCCAGTGGAAATAGGAGATTTGCATCGCTTGTTTGGCGGCGTCAACGGTGAGTGCCGCGCCTTCTGGGGGACTGGCATAATGCAAGACCGGCTCGGAAACACCGAAAAAGAGCAGGGCGATACCATAGCCGGCGGAAAACAGCATGGCGAACCAAGACAAGAAACTATATTCCGGTTCAGCGTGATCGGGCCCTAGCTTGATTCGTCCCCATTTGGAAATACCAACGATGACGATAAACATTAAAAACAGGGCAACTGCAAGCATATAGAACCAACCGAAATCTTCGGTAATACGAGCAAGGGTGGCTGAGAAAAACTCACCGGCCAACTCCGGGTTCGACAATGTGCCAATCACTAACAAGGTAATGACAGCGACGGCGGGAATAAATACCGGCATCAGCAGCATCGACTTCCAACGCGAATTGCTTTTTGCGGTCATGCAAAGACTCCTTCTTGTGGCAACCGTTTATTATTCTGGTTGAGTACCTATTTACACTAGCACCCTGAAATGAAATCACAAGTTGAAATCTGGCGAGCCTCCAGATTAATTAAGAAACTAGCAATTGAATGATTAATTTTCCTGCTAAACTGATCGTCAAGCGAAAAATCTTAAGGAAATCAGCATGAGTTTGCGTTCAGGTACGGTTGGACGATTGAAATATTGGCTTGAGCGTATGCTCGGTGGCGGTGCGCTTTTGCAATTACTCTTAGCTTGGGGAGTCGTTGTTGCAGTAGCTGTCCTTGGAGGCCTTTTAGTTTTTGTGTTTGCGCGCAGTGACGCAGGCATCGCCGAAGAGCTGTGGTGGTCATTTTTACGTTTAACCGATCCGGGTTACCTAGGTGACGATGAAGGCACTTCTCGTCGCATTATCTCCACACTCCTCACCGTCGCCGGCTATGTGTTGTTCATGGGTACTCTGGTCGCGATCATGACCCAATGGCTCTTTCGGCAAATGCGTCAGTTTGAGCTTGGGCAGACACCGGTTTCGTTTCGCCAACACACGGTTATTCTCGGTTGGACATCGCGCTCAATTCCGGTGGTTAATGAGTTGATTCACCCAGAAGTTCCCGCGACTTTAGTCAATCGCATCGCCGTATTAGCCGATAATATTACCGAAGGTCCAAGTGAAGAGGTTCTCGCGCAACCTTGGTCGACCAAACAGCGTCGCCGTGTGGTATTGCGGTCCGGCTCATTGCTCAATCCAGACCATCTGCAGCGTGTGGCCATTCAGCAAGCGCAAACCATTATTGTGCCGTCGCGAGGTAATTTTGCAGAGCAAACCTTGAGCGCGGACGCCGATGCCATCAAAGTGTTGTTGTCATTGCAAGCAAGGCAGCTAACGAACTTACCGCCGCGAGTGATCATCGAGTTACAGGATGCACAGAAAATTGCAATTGCTCGCCACACCTACAGTGGGCCGCTAGAAGTGGTAGCATCCGATCTCTTAATTGCACGAATTTTGATGCGTAGTACCTTGTATCCAGGGCTTTCAGGTGCCGTGAATGCATTGCTAGTCGATGCGGATCAGCCGCAATTTATTCCTGCTACAGCGGCTAACTTTGTCGGTAAAAAGTGGCAACAGGTGTATGCCAGCGCTTTGTACGTGACGCCATGTGGTGTCTTGCGTGAAGAGAATGGTGAGCAGTACTCCTATTTGGCGCCGCCGGCAGATTTTATACTTAAAGCCGGTGATGAAATTCTTTATTTAGCCGGTCGGGTTCGCGACATTCAACATCGTAATAGCTCAGCGACGCATAAACCAATCGCGACGCCGCAGTTGCTGTTAACACCGCCGCGCCCACGCCAAAGCAAGGTGCTGCTACTCGGCTGGAACAACCGTGTACCAGCGCTTCTCGAGCAGTTTATTGCCGATCAGCGGACTGAATTCGCAGTGACGTCGGTGTCGACATCGAGTATTGACGAGCGCCAGCGAAAATTACAGCAGCGTTGGGGATTAAATGCCGATGACGAAATGCCGTTACAGATCAATTGGCGCGAAGCAGACTACACCCTTGAAGCCGTGCTAAAAGAATTGAAGCTCCATCAATATGACGCGGTGATGCTGTTTAGTAGTGACCGTCTAGGCACAGGCGAGGAAGCCGACGCTCGCAGTATTGTCGCATTCATGGTGCTCGATTACTTGCTGGCGCAGGGTAACCCAGACCTCCGTCCGCACATCATGGTCGAGCTACACGACCCGAGCAATGAAGCCTATGTCGACCACAGCCATAACGAAGTGTTAGTCAGTTCCGTGGTGGTTTCGCATGTGCTTGCTCAAGTCGCGGTTTATCCGCAACTGCATACGGTGTACGAGCAGCTACTCAGTTCCGAGGGAGCGCGCATGGGCATTCGCTACGCACCACCCGCATTGCAGCGCTCGGTGACCATTGCGGAATTGCGTGAACATGCACTCGCTCAGCAGGCCGTGTTACTCGGTTACCAACAACCCGATGGCCGAACTGTGATGAATCCGCCGTTAAACGAGCAGGTCAATGTCACCGCAAATACACAACTCATCGTGTTGCAAGGTGCACAGGTCTAAAAAAATTGAACAATTTCCTGCAAACCGATGTAATGAGTTTATGACCATATTAAAAGGTAGAACGCAAAAATTTCGGCGACTAGCTCTGCATATTGCTCTGCTTAGCGCAGCAGCAACCTTGCTTTTGTTGACTGCTTGCTCCGAGCAAACTGAGCAAAATAGTTCTGCAGGTGAACAACCTAGAACGCCGATAGCAGCTTACGAAGTTGTGCCACGAGATCTGTCTCGACAATTAAATTTGTCGGCGACAGTGCAACCGCGTGTTGTTGTTAATCTCAATAGTCGGGCACAAGGTATGGTGAGTTCGATTGCTGTTGAAGAATCGGACTATGTCACGCAAGGTCAACGGTTAGCTGAGTTCGATGTCGCTGAGCAGCAAGCGGAATTGAATCGTGCGCAAGCCCGAGCCCAAGAAGCGCGGTTAGAACTTGAGCGTATTCGTCAACTCAGCGATACCCAAACGATTGCGCGGGCGGAACTAGAGCGAGCGGAAGCTAGCTATGCCGCTGCTACCGCAGAACGGGATTTGTGGCAAACACGACTTTCTTTTGGTGTTATTACCGCGCCCACAGACGGCGTGATCACTGCGCGCTATATTCAGGAAGGCGAGGCGGTTGAGCCACGGGAGCCATTGTTTGTGCTCGCGAAAATGGATGAGTTAGTGATCTTACCGGGCGTTTCCGAACGCGATGTGCGGCATTTGGCCGTGGGGCAGGAAGTGCCGGTGCAGCTAGACGCATTGCCCGATGAAATCATCACCGGCAGCATTCGTCGTATTTTTCCTGCGGCAGATGCCGAGAGTCGTTTAATTCATGTCGAAGTATTGCTGCCGAGTGATAGTTACGAACGCGGTGTTCGCCCGGGCTTTTTGGCGCGTTTACCCTTGATTGTTGACTCACGTCCAGATTCGCTAGCGGTGCCCGCAGCAGCGATTGGTGAAGATGGCTCCGACCGCTATGTTTATCAAGTGATCGATGACCGTTTGACGCGCGTGATCATTCAAACTGGCATTACCCGTGGCCAGTGGACTGAAGTGGTCGATGGCATTGACGCTGGTGCCGTAGTCTTAGCAACCAATCCGATTGATATGCGCGACGGCACCCGCGTGCGCATTGTGAATTGGCGAGGTTAGCGGATGCGCGGGCTCAGCAGTCAGGCCATTCGTCGCCCAATCGGTACGCTGTCACTGACAGCCGTTATTCTTGTCCTCGGTTTGTTCTTCGTTCAGCGCCTACCGGTCGACCTCCTGCCGCATATTGAATACCCGCAAATTACAGTTACTGTGAATCATCCAGGCGTTGCGCCTGAGGTGATGGAAGAGCAAGTGACGCGCGTGCTCGAAAGAAATCTCGCCGCCGTCGAGAACTTGGTGCTCATTGATAGCCGAGCGTCAGAAGGAAGAACCAATGTAAATTTACATTTCGAGCTTGGTACCAACCTCGACCTAGCCCTTCAGGATGCCGGACGACTACTTGAGTTAGCACGGACACAATTACCTCCTGATGCCGAACCTCCGCGCCTGTATAAACGCGATCCGTCACAAGACCCAGTTTGGCAAGCAGGCTTCAGCTCAACGGTGCGCAGTGAAGTCGCTGTGCGTGACTGGGTGGTGAATCAGCTGACGCCGCAACTGGTGTCAATTCATGGTGTTGCGGGTGTCGAAGTCGCGGGTGGATTGCAGCGCGAAATGGAAGTCATTGTCGACCAGCAGCGCCTCCGCGCTTTCGGCTTGCGCATGCAGGATATTGTCGATTTGTTAGCGATGGAAAATGTCGACGTGGCGGCAGGTTGGATGACTTCCGCAAGTTTTGATGTGATGGCAAAAACCGATGGTATGCTGACCTCAGAGGCTGATGTCGCTAATCTGCTTCTACAAGTCCCCGGCTCCGACCAACGTATTCGCCTCAGTGAAGTCGCAGAAGTTCGTGACGGTTTTCGTGAGCAACGTCTATTTTCACGTTTAAACGGTACTCCTGCGGTGCAGGTTTCGCTGACCAAGTTACCGGAAGCGAATACGGTGGATGTCGTCGAAGCCGTGCAAAGTCTTATGCTGCAATTGGACCGAAGCGGCTTTTTACCTGCCGATATTCGCTTTCAACCGATTGACGATCCGGTTTACTTCATTCGCGGCGCCATTAGTAGTGTCGGTACCGCCGCCGTTCTAGGTGGTGTTTTAGCGATGCTCATGGTTATGCTGTTTTTAGGCTCTTTGCGCAAAAGTTTTGTTGTCGGTTTATCCATTCCTGTTGCTGTCCTTGCGACCTTTGCCCTCATGGGCGCCAGTGGCCTCACTCTCAATGTCATTAGTTTAGGCGGGCTTGCGCTTGGGGTTGGGCTGCTGCTCGATAACGCCATCGTCATGTTAGAAAACATCTTCCGCCACCAAAAGGATGAATCGCAGAGCATTGATGCAAGCGCTGAACAAGGTGCGGCTGAAGTTTCTTCGGCAATCACAGCAGGCACCTTAACCAATTTAGCTGCGGTTTTACCGTTTTTGTTGATCACCGGCTATGCCTCGATGATTTTCCGAGAATTAATTCTAACCATTTCTTTCGCGATATTAGCGACCTTGGCCGCAGCGCTGACACTTATTCCGGCACTAGCGGCCTTGCTTGCCAAAATCAGTTGGCAAAGCGGTTTTGAAAACAGTTGGCTCGTTCGTGGGTTTGCGCGTTTTATTGGCTGGTTACAAACCATTTATGTCAAAGCATTAGCGAAACTTCTGCGCTGGCGCTACGTGGTGGTCGCTGCCGCTATTGCCGGTGTGGTTGTGATTGTGAATGTTGGTAGCGACTTAGGGAACGAGTTTTTACCGCAAGTTGATGACGGAGGCGTGAGTGTGCGTCTGGTGCTACCGAGCGGAACTCCGCCGCTGGAAACTGACGAGGCGGCACGCCAAATTGAAGCAGTCATCATGGATATGCCGCACGTTGAAACCATGTTCGCTTTGGTTGGTGGTCATTTAGGTGGCGGTATTATTAACGAACGGCCCGGTACCAGTAATATTCGAATTCAACTTACGCCTGCGCGCGAACGACCGGACATGACCGCAGGGCAGTGGGTTGCCAAAGCGCAGCAGCGGCTCGACGCTTTAGACTTGCCAGGCGCCCGTATCAGTGTGCGCCCGCCATCCATTCGCGGATTGCAATTTAGCCCAGGTGGCGCGGACTTCTCAATTAGTGTCGTCGGTGATGAATTGCGTGAATTACGCGAAACCGCGCGCGAGATAGCAGCGCTGCTGCAAGGTATTCCGGGGCTCGAAGGGGTTGAAGTAGGCCGTGAAGATCAAAGCCCATTGATGCGCATTATTGTCGATCGCGAGCGTGCCGCAGATTTAGGTTTACGGGTCTCGGAAATTGGTCGCGCGGTTCGACTCGCGGTCGACGGTGCCGTACCGTCCTACTTCCGCGATGGTCAATATGAATACGATGTGCGCGTGCGTTTACCGCGCGATCAGGTCAATGACGAAGAAGTCTTAGGCAATTTGCTGCTTGATCGCGTGCAAGGTGCGCCGGTATTGCTGCGTGATGTTGCGAGTTTTCAGCTTGGTGAGGGGCCAGCCCATATTGAGCGGGAAAATCAGAATCGAGTTGTTCGAATTAATGGTGATATCAATACGGCAGTCAATGACGTGGCCAGTATCATGGCAGAAGTCGACGCCCGCATGAAAGGTTTCGAATTGCCGGAGTCATTTAGTTTGATTTATGCCGGTCAGTGGCAAACCATCCAAGAAACCAATCGCGAGTTGCGAACTGTGGTTCTCTTGGCGCTGTTCTTGGTGTTCGTGGTCATGGCGGTGCAATATGAGCGTTTAACCAATCCTTTCGTGATTTTAACTGCCGCACCGCTGGCGCTAGTTGGTGTTGTTAGCATCTTAAAACTGACAAGCACAGCCTTGTCAGCGCCAGTACTTATCGGCGTGGTCTTGTTGATTGGGATTGTCGTCAATAACGCCATATTACTAGTTGAATATATTGAGAAAGGTCGTCGCGACGAGCAACTGTCGATGCATGAGGCGGTGCTGCAAGCGGCGAGTGTGCGCTTGCGACCTATTTTAATGACGACACTAACGACCGTGCTCGGCATGTTGCCGCTGGCGCTAGGTATTGGCGAAGGTGCAGAAATTATGCACCCACTGGCATTAACCGTGGTTGGTGGCCTGCTCAGTGCGATGCTGCTGACTCTATTCGTCGTGCCTGCCTTCTACTTGATTGTTAATGGCGTCGCTGAGCGCTTGGTCGCATTCTTGACCGGGAAGAGTGGTGACACTGCATAAAAAAATGGTCGGCTGAACGCCGACCATTATTTGAATTGTTTGTCTGTAAACGTTGTTGACTGACTGATGTTAAAACGGTCATGTCAAACAATGACATGACTAAACAACAGTTACGTTTTCAGCTTGTGGGCCTTTTTGGCCTTGCGTGATAGTGAACTGAACTTTCTGGCCTTCAGTCAGAGTGCGGAAACCGTCACCTTGAATGGCGCTGAAGTGAACAAACACATCTGGACCGCCGGCGCGCTCAAGAAACCCAAAACCTTTCGATTCGTTGAACCACTTAACGGTACCAGTAACGATATCAGACATAGCCTTTCCTAACTTTCTTTAAAATGAAACTGCTGACGATAAGCCAGCGAACTTAATGCTGTTCGACAGCTAGATTGAGAGGCTATAGACGAGGACTTCCAAGAAGATATCGTTCCAGCGTTCAAAACGAGCTGCTTACAAGCAAAACAAGTATACACCGCAGATTTTGAAGTCGCCACGGCTTTTTGTTGATTATTAATTATGCAGAAATATTCTGAAGCCTAAGCTTACTGTCACTGCATTTGTCCGCATGCCTTTGCTATAGTAGCAACCATGCATGTTTAGTTGCGGGGCGAGTCCGCAGCAGAGAGGATGAGGTGTTTATGGTTGGATTGAGGCGTGCCCGTTCGCAAGCAGAACTGATCGGTAATACCGATTTATTATTGATTCCGTCGTTATCAAAGTTGTGTGGTTCCAATATTTATCTGAAGTGTGAATTTCAAAACCCCGGCGGCTCAATTAAAGACAGAGCGGCGCTGCAACTTGTTCAAGATGCAATGGAACGCGGTGAATTGAAGCCGGGAATGACCATCGTTGAAGGCACAGCGGGGAACACTGGGATTGGCTTAGCCGTGGTGGCGCAGTCGCTGGGATTTGACTTGTTAGTGGTGATGCCAAACGATCAAACACCAGAAAAAACGCGCATGATCGAACTGCACGGTGGACGTTTAATGACAGTGCCACCCGTACCTTTTCGCGACGAAAACCACTTCTACCATACCGCTCGCCGTCTCGCAGAGGAAAACCCAAATTATTGGTGGGCGAACCAGTTTGAAAATATCAGCAATATGCGAGCGCACTACCTGCAAACGGGGCCAGAAATTTGGCAACAAACCGATGGCGCAATCGATATATTAGTTTCAGTTGCAGGCACAGGTGGGACTTTAGCGGGCAATTCAAAATTTTTGAAAGAGCAAAAACCAGAGCTTGAAGTATGGATGATTGACCCCGATGGCTCCGGCGTTTACGAGTTCTTACTCAGTGGTGAGTATCGGGCAACTGGTGGCTCGATGACCGAGGGAATTGGCATCATGCGCTTAGTCGAAAACTTCCGCCATGCGAAAATCGACTATGCACTCAACTTGCCGGATCAAGATCTTGTCAGTATTGCCGCGTATGTGCGCGAGCAGGACGGCATTGTGCTTGGCAGTAGCTCAGCTTTGAATGTTGCCGGCGCATTATTTGCCGCGCTTCAACATGAGCCTGGGAAAACGATAGTCACCTTTGCTTGTGACCTTGGTGAGCGCAGTATCTCCAAGCTTTATAACCCCGAGTACTTGCGTAGCAGAGACTTAAACCCGGAGCCAGAGCCGATAGACGCGTTAAAAGAGCGTTATCGGGCTGCTCGCTCACGGGCATTAAAAGTTGAACGCAGGGATTGGCAGGTCAACTAACCAAGCCTAACCTAGCGTAGGCTAACCTAGTCGCTTAACTTGCCGATAACGCACGTTCTAAAATCGCTCGGCTAACGTCGGGCGTTACATCTTGGTTTTCACCCAACTTGACCATACGATGACTTTCAAGTTGCTTAATAATGGTATCAATGACGGAGCTGTCGAGGTCGTAGTGCTCAAGGCGAGTACCCGCACCTAAGTTAAAGAAGAATTCCTCGGTTTTGGTAATCGCAGCTTCGGCTTTTTCGTCGTCACTACCTTCGGTAATTCCCCAAACGCGCTCAGCGTATTGCACCAGCTTGGCCAGTTTGTCCGCTTTGCGCACGCGCAGGTTCGCAGGTAAAACCACAGCGAGCGTCTGCGCATGGTCAAGACCATACAATGCCGTAAGCTCGTGGCCGATCATATGAGTTGACCAGTCTTGCGGCACGCCAACGCCAATCAGGCCATTTAAAGCCATGGTTGCGCACCACATGACATTGGCGCGTACTTCATAATTCTCCGGCTCGGCTAAGGCTTGCGGGCCAACATCAATGAGTGTTTGTAAAATGGCTTCGGCTAAGCGATCTTGCAGGTGGGCACCAACCGGATAGGTCAGGTATTGCTCCATGACGTGCACAAACGGATCAATCACACCATTGATGACTTGGCGAACTGGCAAGGTGTAGGTCGTCGTTGGGTCAAGCACAGAAAACACCGGGTAAACCAACGGACTGCCAAACGGCAATTTGGCTTTGTATTCAGCGCGGGTGACCACTGAGCCTGAATTCATTTCCGAACCGGTCGCAGGCAAAGTTAAGACGGTACCGAACGGCACTGCCGACTTCACGACTTTCCCGCCTTTGGTCAAAATTTCCCATGGGTCGCCTTGGTAATGAGCGGCAGCGGCGATGAATTTCACACCATCAATGACGGAGCCACCGCCAGCAGCCAGAATGAAGTCGACTTTGTCGGTATTCACTTGTTGCGCAGCCCGCACGAGAGTTTCGTATTCCGGATTTGCTTCAATACCAGAGAATTCGCTGACAAGACGGTCGCCCAATGCAGCGATAATCTGGTCGTAAACGCCATTTTTTTTGATGCTGCCTCCGCCGTAAGCCAACATCACTCGGGCATTTGCTGGGACTTCTTGACTGATTGCTGCAATTTGCTCAGCACCAAAAATAATTTTCGTTGGGTTGTAGAAACTGAAATTTTTCATCGGTACTCCGTGATGAGAATAAGTGAACAACCTACGACGCTGTACTCAGCGTCAGTTGCATTCGATAGCCATCGCTACCGTCAGAGTAGTAGCTCGAAAGCAGGTCGACAACCTCAAAGCCAACATTTCGGTAAAGTTGGATGGCTGCCGCATTGTCACATTTTACTTCTAAACTGAGGATTTGGATCGCTTGGCGTTGGGCTTCTTCTAGCCACGCTTGAACGAGTGCACGAGCCACGCCTTTGCCGCGTGCTTCAGGTGCCGTCGCCAAAGAATACAGTCGCCACTTGCGACTATTTTTGCGGGTTAAAACGATTGCATAGCCAATCAATTGGTCGGCGGTTTCCGCGCACCAAAACAACGAGGTTTGCTGCTTGAGTAGGCGCGCAAAGGAACGTTTGCCGATTTGGTCATAGTTAAAGCAACGCTGCTCTAAAGCATAAATCGCTTCGAGATCATGACTCGTTGCGCGTCGGATGATCATTACTTAACGCTCCAGAAAACCATCAGCACCGGTGCTTCTCACTTCTCAAGCCGCGGTGCTGTGTTTGTTAGTCGTCGAGACGACGGAGGAAATCAGCCATGATGATGCGATATAGCTCATCACCGAGGTAGAGATCTTCAACACCACTGTCGATGGAAGGATTATCATTAATTTCGATAATCACTGGGCCTTTGGCAGTTTCTTTAATATCGACACCATAGAGACCGTCACCGACTAACCGGGTAGCCTGCATGGCAATTTTAACCACTTCTTTGGGGACCTGGTGCACACCTAAACAGGCAAAAGAGCCACTTTTACCCCGGCTGGTTTCACTGCTGTGGTTGTAGATTTGCCAGTGATTACGCGCCATAAAATATTTACAGGCATAAATCGCCCGATTATTCAGAACGCCAATCCGCCAATCAAAATCGGTCGGCAAATATTCTTGAACGAGAAGAATCGTCGACATTTTAAATAGTTCAGCGGCGACTTTACGGAATTCAGTTTCGTCTTTTGCCTTCTCGACGCCAATCGAGAACGAACCATCTGGAATTTTTAACACAACCGGATAGCCAAATCGTTGGCCAATCGCGCTGAAGTCAATGGCATCACCCATCACCAATAATTCGGTTCGTGGCTGCGGAACCTTATTCTTCTCTAGCATCTCATTGAGAAATACTTTATTCGCGCAACGCAGGATTGACTCAGGATGATCGATCACGACCATGCCATTTGCTTCTGCTTTTTTCGCAAAGTGATAGGTATAGTGGTTGATTCGAGTCGTTTCACGGATGAATAACGCATCAAACTCGAGCAAACGGTTAAAGTCTGCTTTGGTAATTAATTCAGCGTCGATATCGTTGTCACGGGCGGCCCGAATAAACTTTTGCAGCGCCTTTTTGTCGCTGGTTGGGATTTTTTCATCGGGATCATGCAAAATGGCTAAATCGAAGCGATATTCTTTGCGGCTCCGAGCTTTACGCCAAACTCGTTTCGAGAAATATTCTAGCGACTCACCAAATAAGGTTTGTTCGTTATCGCTGAGATCCGAAAGTGCTCGATTACGTATTGCATGCAGGTGCCAGCGACCTTCAAAGCGAAACTCAACTTCGAGCAGCGGACAGGGGTAAGCCTCGAACATGCGCCGAGCTAAATCTTCAAGTTCAGCGTAAGCGGTGCGGCCAAAGCAGATGAGCAGCTTAACCACATTCGTTTGTTCGGGTTGATGCTGCGCAACAAAGCGGTTTAATAATCGCGTATTATCATTCAGAAATAATTGATAATGCGATAAATTGGCTAAGTCATTAATGGCAGTTACCGACGGCAAGGCGCGCTGACCACGAGCCTCGGCAAGCAAACTGACATAGTAACCAGTCGACAAGTAACTTAAGTCGCCACACAAGTTTATAATCGGACCGCGATGTTTACTCGCTTGCAGAATATAGTCCGCAGCTGAAATGATAGATTGAGACGGGTGGTACGGTTGCCAGTCGGCGAGATCATCAAGAATGATCAAAGGTGCATTGTGCATGATAGGCCTTGTAACAATGAAAAAATGCGACATGCTTGTCGCGCCACGTTATCGCTGAAAAACGACGAATAATCAAGCAATTTCACAAGGAATTTATAGTATGAAATATCAAGGTTCGCCAACCTTTCGTCATGATCAAATTGGTCGAATCGGGGTGTTGTTAACCAACCTCGGTACCCCAGACGCACCAACACCGTCTGCTTTACGCCGATATCTGGGCGAATTCCTTTCCGATCCCCGCGTTGTTGAAGTGCCTCGACTGCTTTGGAAAATCATTCTACATGGTGTGATTCTGCGCATTCGACCGGCCCGCTCGGCTGCTGCCTACAAAACTGTATGGACCGAACAGGGCTCGCCGTTGTTGTTTCATACCGAAGCGCAAACAGAGGGAGTGCGTGAGCGCTTAAAAGCCCTCTATGGCGATGATGTGGTGGTTGAATTCGGTATGCGTTACGGCAATCCATCCATTGCCAGTGCAATTGAGAAGTTAATGCAGCAGGGCGTGCGTAAACTGGTCGTGCTGCCACTCTATCCACAGTATTCAGGTTCGACATCGGCGTCCACGTTTGACGCGATTGCGCACGACTTTATGAAGCGCAGATGGTTGCCCGATTTTCGTTTTATCTCCCATTACCATGATGATCCCGGCTATATCCAAGCGGTTGCTGACAAAATCAAAGCGCATTGGCAGACTCATGGTCAAGCGGACTTGTTGGTATTTTCCTACCACGGCGTGCCGAAGCGATATCTAGACCAAGGCGACCCCTACCATTGTGAGTGCTACAAGACCTCTCGTTTGGTTGCCGAAGCGCTCGGATTGAGTAAAGAGCAGTATCGGACGACGTTTCAGTCACGTTTTGGCCGTGAAGAGTGGCTGCAGCCGTATACTGACGAAACTATGAAAGCCTTGCCGGGCCAAGGTATTAAAGCGATTCAAGTGGTTTGCCCTGGATTTTCCGCCGATTGCCTCGAAACTATCGAAGAAATCGGTGAAGAAAATTGCGAATATTTTATGGAAGCCGGTGGTGAACGTTTCGAATACATTCCATGTTTGAATGCGGATCCGCAGCACCTCGACACAATCACGGAGATTGTCCAGCAGAACTTAGTGAACTGGCAGGCTGGCGACGCTGCAAAGAGTGCGCAAACACGTGAGCATGCGCAAGCACTTGGTGCTAAGCTTTAAACATCTCAAAATGATTTCGCAAGGAGTGAATCATGTTGTCTATGTTGGCACGCTTGTTCAAAGCGCTAAACGCGGAAACAAGCCCATGGGCGCTTGCGTGGGCCTTTGTGCTTGGTATGTTTATGGGGCTGACGCCTCTGTTCAGTCTCCATAATGTCATTATTCTGTTCCTCGCCTTGTCGCTCCGGATTAACCTGAGCGGCTTTATTTTGGCTTGGCTTTTCTTCTCGGGGTTAGCTTACTTAATCGACCCGCTATTCGACTGGATAGGTGAAAGTCTGTTATTGGCCCCCGCCTTAGAGCCTCTTTGGGTTTCGTTGTACGAAAATCCGCTGGCGCGCCTATTCCAATACAACCATACGATCACCCTCGGTAGCTTTGTTTTCTGCCTCCTGATTACGCCAATTTGGGCGCCCGTGGCTTATAAGCTTATCGTTACCTATCGCAGTCGTGTCAAAGCTTGGTTTGACCGTTTGCGTTTCGTACAGGTGATTAAGGGAACCAAGTTCTTCGCCATGTACCAAAAAGTTAGCGGCTTGCGCGGAGGCTCACTATGAATAAGGTTATTCGTTGGCCAGGATTAATCGCTTTCGTCGTTATTATCGGCGCACTGGCAATTATTATTCGCACCTTCGCCGGACCCATTGTAAAAAGCGGCCTTGAATATGGTCTGACACGGGCAAATGGCGCCGAAGTGAATATTGCTAGCGTGAATATTCACTGGTCGCCATTTAGTGTGAGTATGGAAGAGTTGCAGTTTACCGACCCTGAGACGCCAGCTTTAAATCGCGTGCAAGCGCAACGAGCTCATGCGGAACTGTACTTTTGGGACGCGGTTATTGGGCGCATTCATATTCGCGACCTGGAAGTGTCAGGCATTGCGATGGGGGTTGAACGGCGCAGCCCAGGACGAGTGCGCGCAGACTATCAAAGTGACAGCGAACCGTTTGATTGGCGCCAAACCCTTGCCGATTTAGAAATTGAAATTCCGACGGTCGAAGGTGTCCTCGAACGTAGTGAAATTCGCACGCCGGGTGTCATTGAGCAAGCTCAAACCAACTTCGAAACTCAACGAGAGAAAGTGGATGAGGCACGAGCTAACCTTCCAGAAAAGGAAAAGCTCGAAGGCTATCGCGAGCGTGTTGAAGCGATTACCGAAGCGCGACCGCGGACGCCCGAAGAATTACTGCAGCTCCGTGAAGACTTACGCACACTGCAACGTGACATGCGAACTGACCGCGACGCCGTGCGCGCATTCGTTGCCGTCAGTGAAGAGGCAGTAACAGTTTTACGCTCTGATTTAGAGGCAGTTCGCAGTGCTCCGGGACAAGACATCGAGCGGGTACGTAGCCTATTGCGTTTCGATAATGACAGCCTAAGTGAACTCAGTGGCGTGTTATTTGGACCCAAGGTTGAACAGTGGAGCCAATATCTCCTCATGGCGTTTGATTTCATCGGGCCGATGCTGCAGCGCTCAGACGATGAAGAAGTCAAACCAAGTCGTTGGGAAGGCCGCTTTATTGACTTTGATAGAGCGCAACGGCCGGTATTTTTAATCGAACGAGCGGTGACAGATATTCGCCTACCTGATACTCATTTGAGCATGGATTGGGCGAATATTACCTGGCAACACGACCGCATTGGCGGCACGCCGTCGACCTTTGCGTTAGCAGCCTCTGAGTCGTCGTGGTGGCAAGAACTAGCGCTTAATGGCGAGTTTTCGATGAGTGACCTACGCGGCTTTGCTGGTCAACAGGCGTGGCGAATTCGTGGTGTGAATTTAGTTGAGCAGGAACTGTTTGCTCAGAATGATGTGGTTGCTAAATTACTGGGCGCTATGTTGAACTCCGAAGGTCAAGTGGGTGTCAGTGCTGGTGAGCTAAACGGTAGCGGCGTTATTTCAATGCGTGATGTTGCGCTTGATTTAGACGGTGACGCGCGTTGGGCACGGATTCTTGCCGATGTTGTCGGTCAGATTAATGCCTTCGACATGAATTTGAATGTGTCTGGCCCAATGCAAGCACCGGGGCTGTCGATTCGCTCAGACTTAGACAATCAGTTGCAACGCTTGATGACCGCACGTTTAACCGCAGAAGCGGATGAGCAGATTGCCCGTTTACGTAGTGATCTTGAACAACGCGTCAGTAGTGCGACTGAAAATCTCGACCCACGGTTGAATGCAATCGTGGCGGGGTTAGCAGAAGGACAAAGTTTTGAAGCCTTGTTAACGGACTTACTTGCCGTAAGCCCGGACGATCTGCGACTTGGCGATCAACTGCGGGATCGATTGCGTGGTAGTTTACGCGATCGCATTGGCGGCTAATTGGTGCGACTTATTTGTGTTCTTTGAAAACCGTTAAGGACCAACCGTAGCGGATGGCGCCAAAGCGCATGACTAATGTGACTGTCATGGCGGCTAACATGGCTACGGTTTGGCTCCACGAGCTCAAGGCGACATAAATGATTGCACCGGCGATACAGGTTGTGGCGTAAAGCTCACTTTTCAGTACCATCGGAATATCGCGGGCCAACACGTCCCGCAGCATGCCGCCAAAAACCGCCGTCATGGTGCCGAGGATAATGGCAACGACGGGGCTGACGCCTGTATTCAATGCTTTTTCAGTGCCGAGCACCGTAAAAAACGCGATCCCAAGCGCATCAGCAAGTAAAAGTCGGTTTAATGGAATGTAAGCTTTCAATCGCAGCCATAGAATGGTCACACCTGCTGCTGCCGCAATAACGGCAAAGTAGGTGGCGTCGTGTAGCCAGAACACCGGCACGTCTAAAATGAGGTCACGCGTTGTGCCGCCGCCAACAGCGGTAACCGAAGCCAGCACAATCACACCAAAACCGTCCATTTGTTTACGAAAGGCAAGTAAGGTGCCTGCAATTGCGAACACGGCAACACCGGCCAAGTCAGCGATATAAAACCAAGTATCCATTCAGCGTACTTTCTCCACGAATAAGCCGATTAAAGCTAGCGGCAAAGAAGTTTTTCAAGCATGATAGCCAACGATTAATTTGCCATGATAATCAGAGAAAAAGAAGCAAAGCTTGTATTTATCCAATTTGTCCACATATCTAGCTGACTTGGCCGGTGTTGCCCTGCAAGCACTCGCAAGCATTTCGCTTCGTAAGTTGTTCAGTTACAATACAGCGCTTTAACGCTGTTTTCCGTGAACCGGAGCAAGCGACGCCCGCAAATATAGCAAATTTTCTTTTGTGGCTCATGGTCTTACAACGATCATACATGAATAATTTAGTTAATTGAGGAAGAGTTATGGACTTTTTAATCGCCAATGCTTACGCACAACAAGGTGGTCAAGAGGGTGGTACAGCATCATTAATTATCATGCTGGTGCTGTTTGGTTTGATCTTTTACTTCTTAATTTATCGCCCACAAGCTAAGCGCGTTAAAGAGCATAAGACGTTGGTAACTTCGCTAGCAAAAGGTGACGAAGTCCTGATGCAAGGCGGATTAGTAGGCAAAATCTCTAAAGTTCAAGACGACAGCGACTTTATGGTGATTGGCTTAACTGAAGGTGTTGAAATCACTGTTCAGAAAGGTGCGGTAGCAGCCGTGTTACCAAAGGGTTCAATTAAAACTCTTTAATTACGTGACTATAAGAAGGACGGAATTGTGTTAAACAGATATCCGTTATGGAAAAACCTGTTAATTCTGTTCGTTGTATTGTTCGGCACGCTGTATGCGTTGCCGAACCTTTTCGGCGAAGACTATGCGGTGCAGATTTCTGGTACCCGTGGTGGAGAAGTTACCGTTGACACGGTAGCGCAGGTAGAAAGATCGCTTGAACGTGCTGGAATCCCAATTCGCGGCTTAACGTTCGAGAATGGCCAAATGTTAGTTCGTGTTGATTCTGACGAAGATCAGTTAAACGCACGTGAACTTTTGGTTCAAGAGCTCGGTTCACAATACGTTGTGGCCTTGAACCTCGCACCAGCAACGCCTGCTTGGTTAGCCGCGATCGGTGGCGAACCATTAAAGTTAGGTCTTGATTTGCGCGGTGGTGTTCACTTCTTGATGGAAGTGGACATGGAAGAAGCGTTGAGCAAGATTCGCGAACAGATGGTCACAACGGTGCAAGATCGCTTGCGTGAAGAGCGTCTGCGTTACCAACGTGTTCAAGCTGACGGCAATTCAATTGTCGTGACCATGCGCAACGAAGCTGACTTCCAAAGTGCCATCGGTGTTTTGCGCAATCAATACCAAGGTTATGATTTCCGGACAGATTCGTCGAGCCGAACCATTACGTTGGCGATGACGGATCAGTTTTTACAAGAAACGCGCAGTAATGCGATTGACCAGAACATCACGATTTTACGTAATCGGGTTGATGAACTCGGCGTTGCCGAGCCTTTGATTCAACGTCAAGGCGCAGACCGCATCGTGGTAGAGCTTCCTGGTGTCCAAGATACTGCCCGTGCGAAAGAGATTTTAGGCGCAACAGCGACTCTCGAGTTCCGCTTTGTCGATACCGACAATGACGTCCAAGACGCAATCGCTGGCCGCGTTCCATTTGGTAGCCGGTTATTCGATCAGCGCGGAGGCGGACAGGTTCTCCTCGAAAACCGCGTGATTCTGACCGGTGATCACATCGTTAATGCGAGTGTTGGCTACGACGAAAGTAATCGTCCGCAAGTCAATATTTCACTCGACTCTGCTGGTGGTCGCATGATGACCCAAGCAACTCGCGGCAACATCGGTAAGCCTATGGCTACCGTGTTTATCGAGTTCTTGGCAACCGGTGAAACCACTGACGAAGGCCGTATCGCCTTTGACCGCGTTGAAGAAGTGGTCAGTGTTGCGACCATTCAAGCGGTGCTCGGTAGCAACTTCCGGATTACCGGTGTGGGTTCGGTGCAAGACGCGCAAAATCTTGCGTTATTGCTCCGTGCAGGTGCTCTGATTGCGCCGATTCAAATCGTTGAAGAACGTACAGTTGGTCCAAGCTTAGGTGCGGAAAACGTCGAAGCCGGGATGAAGGCCATTATTGGTGCGTTCATACTCGTTCTGTTGTTCATGGGCATCTATTACCGCAAGTTTGGTTTGGTTGCGAACCTCGCACTGATGACTAACTTAGTCATGATTATCGGTGTGATGTCGATGATTCCAGGTGCGACGTTGACCATGCCAGGTATTGCTGGAATTGTACTAACCGTTGGTATGGCGGTTGACGCGAACGTGATTATTTTTGAGCGGATACGTGAGGAGCTGGTTGAAGGGCGAAGTCCTCAACAAGCCATTGCGCGTGGTTATGAGAACGCATTCTCGACCATTGCCGATGCGAATATTACGACACTCATTACAGCATTGATTCTCTTTGCTGTGGGTACCGGCTCAATTAAAGGTTTCGCTGTCACTCTCGCAATCGGTATCGTCACCTCGATGTTTACTGCCATTGCAGGTACTCGTGCTGTGATTAACCTGACTTGGGGTCGCAATAAGCGCCTCAAAGAGCTGTCAATTTAAGGGGCAAGAACTATGTTTTTTCAAATCACAAAAGTGGATGAGAATCGCCCCTTAGACTTTATGTCCATTAACAAATGGACTACAGCACTAAGTGTGATTCTTATTGTTGCGTCACTGATTTCGCTGTCGGTGAATAAGTTGAACTGGGGTCTCGATTTCACTGGCGGTACGCTCGTGGAAGTCGGCTTTAGCCAACCCGCTAACTTAACTGAGCTGCGTTCGGTGCTCGAAGAGAACGACTTTGGTGACGCCATTGTGCAGAACTATGGTACGCCGCGTGATGTTCTCGTACGTGTGCCACCGCGTGGTGAAGGCGACTCAGATGCAGTGGGTAACCAACTGTTGCAGATGCTACAAGCGAATATCAACGACGATATTCAAATTCGTCGTGTTGAGTTTGTTGGCCCGCAAGTTGGTGAAGAGTTGGCTGAAGCAGGTGGACTGGCACTGTTAGTCGCGCTCATTTGTATTTTGATCTACGTGTCATTTCGATTTGAATGGCGTTTGGCACTCTCTGCTGTAGCGGGTTTGGGGCAAGACGTTATTTTAATTCTTGGCTTGTTTTCAATTACCCAAATGCAGGTCGACTTAACGATTCTCGCGGCCTTGCTGGCAGTCATTGGTTACTCATTGAATGACAGTATTGTTGTTGCTGACCGGATTCGTGAAAACTTCCGTAAGCTGCGCAAAGAAGACCCAACGTCAGTGATCAATATTTCATTGAGTCAGACCTTGAGCCGTACTTTAGTGACCTCTTTAACAACACTCGTCGTATTGATCGTTCTAATGCTGTTTGGTGGCCAAATGATCTTCGGCTTCTCTGTCGCGTTAGCCGTCGGTGTTGTTGTGGGTACTTACTCATCCGTATTCACGCGCAGCACGCTGGTATTAGCGTTAGGCATTAGCCGCGAAGACTTGATGCCCCCTGAAGTTGAGAAAGAGGGTGAAGATCAGGAAAACTACCTGTAATCACCACAAACGGACATTCAGGAATAAGGGGGATTGCTGCGGCAATCCCTTTTTTTTGGCAGCTATGTTAAGCTGTTGGGCATAAATAGATGACCGATTTACAAGACTTTCAGCCGACTTGAGACTGACAACGAGGTAATATCACGATGTTATTTGTAGTATCGCCCGCAAAGAATTTGGATTACGAAACGCCAGCGCCGATTGCCAAGCACACCCAGCCAACCCTGCTCGACCGAGCCGAAGAACTGGTCGACATTTGCCGTCAACTGAGCCCACAAGAACTTGGCTCGCTTATGAAAATCAGCGATAAGTTGGCCGGTTTGAATGCGGCTCGTTTTGCTGAATGGCAGCAGCCGTTTACCACCGAAAATGCAAAAGCGGCGGTATTCGCCTTTAATGGTGACGTTTATGCGGGCTTGGATGCGGCGACCTTAGACGCCAAGGTTTGGGATTATGCACAAGGACACATGCGTATTTTGTCGGGCCTATATGGCGTTTTAAAGCCACTGGACTTGATGCAACCGTATCGCCTTGAAATGGGCACCAAGCTATCTAACCCCAAAGGCAAAGACCTCTATGCGTATTGGGGCTCACGCATTGCTGAAGAGCTGAATGATGTTGCGCAAAAATCAAAGAGTAAAGTATTGATTAATTTGGCATCTAATGAGTATTTTAAAGCAGTTGATTTAGCTAAGCTCAATATTCCAGTGGTGACGCCTGTGTTTAAAGACACAAAGAATGGCCAGTTAAAGATTATTAGCTTCTATGCCAAGAAGGCGCGAGGCATGATGGCGCGTTATATTCTTGAGCAACAACCGAACTCTATCGAAGACTTGAAGTCTTTTAATACAGCTGGGTATGAATTTAATCCGGCACTGTCAACAGACAAAAAATTGGTTTTTTGTCGTCCTGAACAATAACGCTAGGTGAGGAGCGGCTATGACAGAACATCATCAGAATGAATCGGAGCCAACCGAAAACAAGTCTTTGCTATCGGGCAAAGTCATTGTTGGCTTCATTGTTGCCTTAGTCATTATTGTGGTCGCGTTATGGTTAACTCGCGGAGGTGAGCCTGAGCCAGCGCCCGTTCAACCACAACCAATTGAGCAGCCTGTCATTGCCGAGCCTGAGCCTGAACCTATTCCAGAGCCGGAAGTCGACGTCACAACCGAACCGGACCCCGTGGTTATTCCTATCCCGCAAGAAGAGCTTGAGCCTGTTGAGCCAGAGCCACCGTTGCCTGCGCTTGACGAAGCAGGCCCGGTGTTAGTTGATGAAGCAATGGCTGCAGGCTTGAATACGACACCCGTGGATAGTGAAAACATGGTGCGAAAACTCGTCGTGCTTGCGGAAAGTATGGCGAAGGGTGAGTTAGTGCGTGAAGCGCATGTCGTAGCGGGCCCCGAGTCACGTTTTATGGTGCAAGAAATTGACCATCAACTCTATATTGACGAGCGCACATACGCTCGCTTTGATGAGTTAGCAACCTGGTTCTATGAACTTGATACCGACGCACTGGTACGCCTGTATAATCGTTACGAGTCGGTTTTTGAGCAGGCTCACGACGAAATCAAGCAACCGGGAACGCGTTTGCGTGCACGTCTCCTCGATGCCATTGCCATCTTACTCGATACACCAGAACCAACTGGTTTACTGGCATTGAAAGACGACAAGGTGATGTACACTTATGCAGACCCAGAACTAGAAGCATTGTTACCGGCGCAAAAACAACTGCTGCGCATGGGGCCAGACAATCGTGCACTCGTGAAAACAAAACTTCGTGAAATTCGTCAGAGGTTGCAGCAGTGAGCGAGATCAAAACTGAGTTTGAATTTTTTCCGACCCGTGGAAATCGTTTTAGTCGCTGGGTCGGTCGCTTAGGTATGCGCTTACTCGGCGGCTGGACTCTGAATGGTGAAATTCCAGATATTCCAAAAGCAATTTTGCCAGTGGCACCGCATACCTCGAACTGGGATTTTTTCGTCGGTTTGATGGTGAAGTTAGCGCTTGGAATTCGGGTTAACTTTCTCGGTAAACACCAAATATTTGTTTTCCCGATTAACGGACTGTTGCGTTGGCTCGGTGGCATCCCGGTGCGCCGAGACAGCGCACACGGCGTAGTTGGGCAGATGGTTGACGAGTTCGCCAAGGCCGAGCGCATGGTCTTAGTGATTGCTCCGGAAGGAACGCGCAGCAAGGTTTCCGAGTGGAAAAAGGGCTTTCTCCATATTGCCCAGCAAGCACAAGTTCCGGTCGTGCCGATTGCGTTTTGCTTCAAGAATAAAACCATTAACATTAGCAAGCCGATGTTGGTTGGCGATGATTTAGACCAGGCTTTGCTGGATATTAAAGCATTTACGAACCAAGCGGTTGGGAAACGTCCAGAGTTACAATGATCAAAACCCAAACGCAGTGCTAACGGCGCAAAAATGTGCTATTCTTCGCGCCGTTATCGAGTATGTCTGAGGGATATTCATGAAGATTATTGAGGCCGGTGTTGCGGCACCAGGAAAAAAAGTTGCCATCGTGGTTTCTCGTTTCAACAGTTTCATCGTTGAAAAGCTGATGGAAGGTGCCGTTGATACATTGACCCGAATCGGTCAAATCGACAGTAATGACATCACTATTATCAAAGTGCCAGGTGCTTACGAGCTGCCAATTACTGCTAAAAAAGCAGCGGCGACGGGTAAGTTTGCAGCGGTCATCGCCATTGGTGCGGTTATTCGTGGTGGCACACCTCACTTTGATTTCGTTGCCGGTCAAGCAAACTCAGGTTTAGCTCAAGTCGCAATGGAAACCGGTGTGCCGGTCGCGTTTGGCGTGATTACGACAGATACCGATGAACAAGCTATTGACCGCGCTGGTGTTAAGCACGGTAATAAAGGCTCAGAAGCGGCATTGTCAGCGTTGGAAATGATCAACGTATTAGACCAGCTGTAAGGAGACACCAGTGAAACCTGCAGCACGCCGTAAAGCCCGCCGTTTGGCAATTCAAGCAGTTTATTCTTGGCAACTGTCTGGCAACAGTGTCGTTGATATTGAAGCTGAGTTTTTAACTGAAAACGATGTCAGTAAAGTTGATGTTGAGTATTTTCTCGATCTTGTTCGTGGTGTCACCGGACAAACGAGTACACTCGATCAAGCATTAACACCATTTACGGATCGCCCATTTGCAGATCTCGACCAAATCGAACGCGCCATTTTGCGTGTTGCTGCCTACGAACTGCGTTCGCGGTTAGACGTTCCCTACAAAGTGGTTATGAACGAAGCGATCGAATTGGCAAAAGCCTTCGGAGCCGACGATAGCCACCGCTTTGTAAACGGTGTTCTGGATAAAGCTGTTGACTCATTGCGCGGAGCTCGCCAATAAGAGGTCAGGATGGATTCTCAACGTCGCGAATTCGCAATTATTGCAGATTACTTCCAAAGAAGAGCCGGTCAATCGACCGGCTCAACTCTGTCTGAAAACTCAAAGTCGAGTTTTCGTCGCCAACGTAATGATGTTCTCATCGGTATTGGCGATGATGCTGCGGTGGTTACGCCACCACCAGAATCTCGGATTGCCGTGACGACGGACACGATGGTTAGCGGTGTGCATTTCGACGAACACACTTCGCCACGGGCACTCGGGCATAAACTGGTCGCAGTGAATTTAAGTGATCTCGCAGCCATGGGCGCAGAGCCTGCATGGGTCTCTTTAGCCTGCTCGTTACCCGAAGTTGATGAAGACTGGTTAAAAGAATTTACTGCCGGTTTGTTTGCCGCACTCGACTACTACCACTGTGAATTGATTGGTGGCGATATGACTCGCGGACCACTCACACTGACGCTCACTGCCCAAGGTATTTTACCGTTAGAACGTTGTTTGCAGCGCCGCGGTGCACAGCCGGGGGACCGGATATTTGTCAGCGGTACACTTGGTGACGCTGCGCTCGCACTAGCTGGTTTGCAGGGTAAACTCGAACTCCGCGATGCCACGATTGATGAGCTGCAGAAACGGCTCTTCTATCCGACGCCTCGGGTCGCTTTAGGGCAGCTTTTACGTAACCAAGCCACCAGCGCTATTGATCTTTCTGACGGGCTTGCAGGTGATTTAAAACACATTCTGCGGGCTTCAGAAGTGGGGGCGCGTGTTAATCTTGAAGCTTTACCGGCCTCGCTCGCTTTCCGGGCTAATTTAGAACCACAGGCAGGGTGGCCATTACAGCTCAATGGTGGTGATGACTATGAACTGTGCTTCACCGTACCAGAAAGTCGCGTTGGTTTGTTGGAAAGTCTTGTTCGCCAAGCTGGGGTTGCAGTAAGCTGTATTGGAACGATAGAAGCGCAACAAGGGTTGCGGTTCTTCCACCAGAATAAAGAAGTGCAGATAACAGGAAGTAGCTATAGTCACTTCTAATCAGCCACTTCTAATCAGGTACTTCTAGTTAGCCGGCTCCAATAAGGACAATAACATGGCTTATTTACATAAAAAGCTGACCAAGAAAGAGTTGCTCAAGAGCCCTATCCATTTTTGTTCGCTCGGGTTTGGCACCGGCCTTGCGCCAAAAGCGCCAGGGACTTTCGGTACGTTACCTGCAGTGTTATTAGTTTGGCTGTTTGCCCCTTTGGGTGTTGCTGAGTACATTGGCGTTGTCGCCTTTTTCACCATAATCGGTATTTATCTGTGTGGCGCCACTGCGAAGGCGATGGGGCAGCACGACGCGCCTGCCATTGTCTGGGACGAAATAGCCGGCTATATGATTGCCATGATCGCGATTCCGGTTACTTGGCAGGCCTTATTACTCGCATTTGTACTGTTCCGGATTTTTGATATTTTAAAGCCATGGCCAATCAGTTGGTTTGATCAGCAGGTCGAGGGCGGGCTTGGTATTATGTTGGACGATGTCATTGCCGGCTTAATGACGCTGGTGCTAATGCATTTAGCATTGCTGTACGGCTGGATTCCAGGCGTTTAATTTACAGGGCGTTTAATTCAACGGGCGTTTAGCTCAGTTGAACGCGTGCAACAAAAAAGCGAAGCATGGTGTAAAACCAGCTTCGCTTTTTTAGTACTTCACGAAGTTAAGCAGTAACTACTTCAGGCGCTGTTTGATTTTCTCCAAAATGCCTTCGGCATCCAACCCCAGTTCGGCACGAATCTCTTCTTGTGAACCGTGTTTAATGAATTCGTCAGGTAAGCCAATGTGTAGCAGTGCTGTCGTCTTGTTGCCTGAGCTCAGATACTCACCCACTGCGCTGCCAGCGCCACCGGCGATGACGTTTTCTTCGAGCGTAACGAGCAGATCATGGTTGGCGCTCAAAGTATCAATAAGTGCGGTGTCGAGCGGCTTCACAAAGCGCATGTCAGCAACCGTTGCATCAAGTGCTTCCGCTGCTTGCATGGCCTCAGGTAACAAGGTGCCGAAATTGAGAATAGCTACCCGTTGGCCTTTTGCTGGTGTATCTGCTTCGCGCTTCAACTGGCCTTTGCCAATTGGCAAAGCTTGCAATGGGCTGAAGGAGACGCCAACCGCATTACCGCGTGGATAGCGAACGGCTGCAGGACCCTCGAAGTGATAGCCGGTGTGCAGCATTAAGCGACACTCGTCTTCGTCACTTGGCGTCATGACCACCATATTTGGCACACAGCGCAAGTAGGTCAGGTCAAATGCACCTTGGTGAGTTGGACCATCTGCGCCGACAATGCCCGCCCGATCGATAGCGAACAGAACATCGAGATTCTGCAACGCGACGTCATGAATTAATTGGTCATAAGCCCGTTGCAAGAACGACGAGTAAATCGCCACCACCGGTTTTTCGCCAGCAATTGCAAGCCCGGCAGCAAAGGTGACTGCGTGCTGTTCGGCAATGGCAACGTCAAAATACTGTTTCGGGAAACGGCGCGCAAACTCGACCATACCAGACCCTTCGCGCATGGCTGGTGTAATGCCGACTAATTTGCTGTCGATTTCGGCCGTTTCACAGAGCCAATCGCCAAAAATTTGCGAATACGACGGCAAAGTCGGCGCTTTCTTCGGTAGTGCGTCGGTGCTTGGGTCGAACTTCGGCACGCCATGGTAACCAATCGGATCTTTTTCCGCTGGGGCGTAGCCTTTGCCTTTACGGGTAACGATGTGCAGTAATTGCGGGCCTTTCAACGCACGCATATTACTTAAGGTATCGACTAAACCGTCAACATCATGACCGTCAATTGGGCCAATATAATTAAATCCGAGTTCTTCAAAAATAGTGCCAGGTGTGACCATGCCTTTGACGTGTTCTTCGGCGCGACTAACCAGTTCACGCATGCTCGGCAAGCCACTTAATAGTTGCTTGCCGCCTTCGCGCAACGAGGTATAGAACTTACCTGATAAGAGGCGGGCAAAGTGCGAATTGAGTGCGCCGACGTTCTCTGAAATCGACATTTCGTTGTCGTTGAGAATGACCAGCATGTCTGGGCCGATATCACCGGCATGATTGAGCGCCTCAAAGGCCATACCCGCCGTCATCGCACCGTCACCAATAACAGCGACCACTTTGCGGTTCTGTTTTTCTTTTTCAGCGGCAACGGCGAGGCCTAATGCAGCACTAATCGATGTACTCGAATGACCGACCGATAGAACGTCGTATTCACTTTCTTCGCGCCATGGAAACGGATGCAAGCCATCTTTTTGACGAATGGTATGCAGTTGGTCACGACGCCCAGTAATAATTTTATGTGGGTAAGCCTGATGGCCAACGTCCCAAACTAAATGATCAAAAGGCGTTTTAAATACATAGTGCAGCGCGACGGTTAATTCGACGGTGCCTAAACCACTGGCAAGGTGCCCACTACTTTTACTAACTGAAGACAATAAAAATTGACGCAGTTCATCGCTCACTTGCTTGAGTTTTGTTTTCGGCAAGCCACGTAAGTCGGCTGGCGAGTCAATCAGTTGCAGCAATGGAAAGGCTGAGTTTGCTTGCGTCATAATACTAGTGGTCTCGTGTTACCAAATATTCTGTGAAATCTTGCAGGAGCTCGGTATTGTACGGGATTTGCTGTAAGGCGTGTAGCGCTTTTTCGGTTAACTGCTTGAGCAATTGCTCGGCGCCATCGATACCTAAAAGCGTAGCATACGTTGTTTTGTTCAAGGCAATATCAGCAGCGGTTGCTTTACCGAGGGTTTCTGGATCGCTCGTTTGATCAAGAATATCGTCTTTTACTTGAAACGCTAAGCCAATCGCTTGGCCATATTCGTCTAGCGCTGCCAAAATAGCGGGACTAACATTCGGCGCAGCGAGCGCACCGATCGCCAGAGCAGCGCGAATCAAGGCCCCGGTTTTAAGGTGATGAATGGTTTCAAGTTCTGATTGCAACGTCGCTTTCCCGGTTGCAGCGATATCGAGTGCTTGACCACCGCACATACCGCTCGCGCCACTAGCCTCGGCTAGTTTTCTGATCATCGCTATTTGTTGTTCGGGCGCCAGTTGTGGATGCTCGCGGCCAATCAACTCAAATGCTAATGCCTGCAAAGCGTCTCCGGCGAGAATGGCAGTTGCTTCACCAAACTTTACATGACAGGTGGGCTGCCCGCGGCGTAATGCATCGTTATCCATGGCCGGTAGGTCGTCATGTGCCAGCGAATAAGCATGAATACACTCAAGCGCCGCCGCTGGAGCATCAAGTGCAGCGAGCGGGACATCAAGCATTTCACCGGTTGCATAAACCAAAAACGGTCGAATACGTTTACCGCCAAGCAAGGCAGAATAAGCCATTGCTTCTTGTAATTGCGGCGCAGCGGCAGTGCGATTGAGTTCGTGTTCAAACCACGCGATATGCCGCGCTCGAAACGACTCAAGTTTTTCCTGCAGCAAAGGGGACATGGGGGACATTAGGTACCTTCCGGTTGCTTAGAATGGCAAATTATCGTTGTCGGGTGTGGCTGCGACTAACTTTTCTTCGCCATTTTGTTGCAACAATTGCTGAACTTTTTGCTCTGCGCTTGCTAATGTCGCTTGGCTTAAGCGGGTCAGCTCGACAGCGCGTTCAAACTTCGCTAACGAAGCTTCAAGACTCAAGTCGCCGCTTTCAAGTTCACGAATAATCCCTTCAAGCTCTTGCATAGATTGTTCAAAATTAATCGGTTGATCCGTCTTTGTGCTCATCGTGATCCTCTATCGTCTTGTCGAGCGTCTGTCCTATTCACGCCATATTTTATGTTATTGGCGAAACGTTGACGCTGCAGGATAGTTTTTACAATGACTCTAAAATACCACAGGACAGCCAAAAACGCAGTGCTTTAGAGGGGTAATCTTTGGAGTATATTGTCGATAAACTGGCCGACTGAAGGCCATTCCTGCTATAATCGCGCGCTTAATTTTCAACCGAAATAGCAAGTCGCTGAGGGTCTCATGAAGTTTATTGTTCGTTTACACGCTGAAATCACCATCAAGAGTAAGTCGGTGCGTCAGCGTCACTTAAAAGTATTAACGGGCAATATCAGAACCTTACTGAAACCACTGCATGACTCGATGCGGGTGCGTAATCATTGGGATCGGATTGAAGTTCATCATGATGATCTGCCGGAATTAACTGCCTTGACTATCCGCCACTTGGGGCAAATTCCGGGTATTGCTTACTTTGAGCAAGTAGTCGAGCATCCGCTGACAGACTTTGAAACCTTGCTGGAATGGATTTTACCGTTACAAACGGATCGTCTGCAGAATAAAAGCTTTGCTGTGCGCGTAAAGCGCAAGGGCAAGCACGAATTCTCCTCAATGGATATGGCTATTTATCTTGGTGGCGGTATTCGAGCGCGGGTACCAGGTACTCATGTGCAACTAAAAAACCCGCAAGAAGAAATTGTCATTCATGTGATTGAGCAACAAGTATCGCTTGTTCAGCAACGCTTCGCCGGTTTAGGTGGTTTCCCGTTGCCGACCCAAGAAACAGTTGTGTCACTGATGTCTGGTGGCTTTGACTCTGCCGTTGCCAGCTTTCAGATGATTCGTCGGGGTGCACGTACTCATTTTTGCTTCTTTAATTTAGGTGCTGATGCACACGAAGCGGCGGTGCGAGAAATCTCTTATTTCTTGTGGGAGAAATACTCGAAAACCCATGCGGTGAAGTTTGTTGCTGTTGATTTTTCTGAGGTGGTTGAGCGGATTCTCGAAGCCGGTGATCAAGGCTCATTAGGTGTGTTGTTGAAACGTGCGATGATGCGCGCGTCGGGTTTAGTCGCAGAACGCCTTAATGCACAAGCGATTGTGACCGGTGAAGCGGTGGGGCAAGTATCGAGCCAAACATTAAGTAATTTAAAGTTGATTGACCAAGCCACCGATACGTTAATTCTGCGCCCACTGATTGTGCAAGACAAGCAAACCATTGTCGATTGCGCACGCGAGATTGGTGTAGAAACGCTGAGTGCAGCAGTGCCAGAATACTGCGGTGTCATTTCCAAACAACCGTCGGTAAAAGTTAAGCCTGAGGTTATCGCTGCAAGTGAACAAGCCGTGTTACCTGACAGTCTGATTCAAGCAGTCGTTGCCCAATGTCGCGTCATTGATATTCGCGACGCACACGCAACCAAAAATCCAGCGATAGGCCCGAAAGTACTCGACGCTAATGATGAAGTTCCCGTCGATGCGATTATCATCGACATTCGTCGCGATGAAGAGCAAGAAGAAGCACCGCTCGATGTGCCCGGACACAAAGTTTTACATATTCCTTTTTTCCGTTTGGCTAGTAAACAGGATATGCTAGACAAGTCGAAGTCCTACTTGTTGTATTGTGAACAGGGCGTAATGAGTCGTCTGCAAGCGATTCATTTACAAGAGCAAGGATTCTCGCAAGTAGCTGTTTATGAAAAGTAGCCTCGCTGCACACGTTTGAGAAGGAGCAACCATTGCAATTTTGGCGGATAACTTTTGTTTTGGTGTTGCTGAGTATTTCAGTTTTGTTTTTAATTCAGTCGCCACCAACACCGCAAACCATGCGCTTTGAGCATGCCGATAAAATCGCCCATTTTGGTTTATTTTTTATTTTGGCTGGTTCATTGCACTTGGCATTTCGGCCGCGGGTCTGGGTTGGCCTTTTACTTTTGCTAGTTTATGGCATTGTCATTGAAGTGGTGCAGCACTATGTTCCAGGTCGCGGCGCCGACCCATGGGATCTCGTCGCTGATATGGTTGGCGCGCTGACATTTTATGCATTGCGACTCGCCGTGAAAATTCCGCGCCGGCGGCGCTTACAGTCATAAAAAAAACGTCGCATTAGCGACGTTTTTTATTGGCAGTAGCGTTAGCGACTTTCGTTGCTCTTGCAGCTTTCGCCTTTTTGTCTTTCTTTTTCTTCTTTTTCTTCTTCGCTGGACTTTTGTGTGGGTCCGGGAATTTAAACTGTGGTTTCAGTTCTTGGATAACTCGGCGCTCTAACCGCTCACCAAGATAGCGCTCAATGCGTCCGAGGTTTTCAGCATCGTGCGCTTCAACCAAAGAAATAGCGGTTCCTTTCTTGCCCGCGCGGCCGGTACGACCGGTACGGTGCAGGAAGGTGTCGCCTTTACGTGGCAAATCGAAATTAACAACGAGTTCGACGTCGGGAATATCGAGACCGCGAGCCGCAACATCGGTGGCAACCAATATGCGTTGGCGAATATTGTTGAACGATTGAATGCGTTTTTGGCGCTCGTCTTGAGGTAACCCACCTTCGAGTGCCGCAGCGCCAAAGCCAAGTTGACTGAGGAAATTGGCTAAGTCGTGAGCGCGCTCACGTTTACGTACGAACACCAACACGCGGCCATTGTATTCACGCAGCAAGTGCACGAGCAATTGTTGTTTATGCTCGAGAGTGTCGGCAACGTGCATGCGCTGCAAAATTTTGCCGCGCTCACGGCGAGGTGGCTCGACATTGATAAACTCAGGGTTGTCGAGGACTTGGGTACTAAACTTGGCCAGCGAGTGACTATCCGTGGTCGCCGAGAATAATAAACGCTGTTTCAGATACATTGCTTCGTTAACAATCTGCTGGACTGGCTCTTTGAAACCCATATCGAGCATACGATCGGCTTCATCGAGAACCAGAATTTCGAGATCTTCAGCACTAAACTTCTCATCGCCCAAGTAATCAAGCAAACGCCCGGGAGTAGCAACAATAATGTCTAGATTCTGCTTGAGTGCCCCAGTGTGACTACCGAAATTGACACCGCCAGTAATGGTTAAGCAGGTTAAGTCGACGACAGCACAAAGCTGTTCGGTGACTCGGCCGATTTGTTCAGCTAGCTCACGTGTTGGCGCCAACACCAGAGCACGCGCATGACCTGGGTCTTTGCGCGGAAAGTCAATTAAGTGTTGGACTACCGGCAACACAAAGGCCAAGGTTTTACCTGTGCCAGTTGGTGAAGAGGCGAGTAGATCTCGCCCTTCCAATGCAAGTGGAATAACGTCCTGCTGAATGGTTGTTGGCTTCTTCAAGCCTTGCTCAAGCAATAAGTTAATTAGCTCGGGTTCTAGCTCGAGCGCAGCCCAATCTGGGGTCATTGCAGTTTATTCTCCGGTAACATTCGCATCAGGGAGCGCCAGTATAGCATAAAGCTGATTAAGCATGAGCTGAAACTCTTGGCTCATGAGTGCGAAATCAGCGTCAAGTTGCTCTGCACGTGTTTCGGTGTCATCGGCGTCACGCGCGTCTTTGACCACGTCCAAGAAACGAATGCGTTTAATCGCATAATCGTCAGTTAAAACAAAGCTCACGCGCTCGTCCCAATCTAACCCAAGTTGCGTACACTGCTTGCCATGCTCTAAGTGTAAGGCAATTTCAGGGCTAGTGAGATCATGGTCTTTTAAGCGCGCGACGCTTTCGGCTTCGCCTTGTCCACGCAGCTCTGCGTCAGTGCCAAGGTAAAACGGTGTCGGTGCTGCTTGCTCCGCTAGCCACTGAGTGAAGAACACACTGCCGTTCGTTTCAGGACCCCAAGGGCGAATCGGTAATGAACCTAAACAGCTGCGCAGGAGTGCCGTTACTTCTTCAGCACGGGTTGCACTTGATGCGTCGACCAAGACGCGCTGCGCATCAAAGTCTAACATCAACCAGATAATTGAATGGCGGCTAAGAGCTTGCGGCAGCAAGCGCTGAACAATGTCTTCCTTGGCAGCTTGCAAATCTTTGCGTGGCATTGGCCGTGCGTGCTCTTGCTGAAATTGTTCCCTTAGTGACTCGAGTTCCATTTGCACGGCGCTCGCAGGCATAACTTTTTCTTCTTTACGAGCGCATAACAACACATGCTTACCAATTTGGTGAACCAGCGGTGCGTCTTCATCATTGAGTGGCGATACCCAACCAAAGCTCATCGGCTCATGGCGCGCACAGGGAGTAAAGCGGCGTTCCTCTAACAGCTTCTCAGCCTCGTCGCTCCAAGTGAAAGGTTGAGTAAATTGATAGATCCGCAAATTTTTAAACCACATAATTTCTTGCTCCCAGGCTATTATTTTTGAGCTCGAATCATACCGAAGAACAGCGCCGGGTTACGAATTATTTTCGTCATCCTTTGCGTTAAATTTAACTGGAAACTGGAATGTGTATAAGAGACCTTGGTTTGGCGTGCTGCTGACGTCAATATGGCCATTCAGTGTGTGCGTGATCATGTCATAAATAATGTGCGTGCCTAAACCACTGCCGCCTTGCGACCGTTCGGTGGTAAAGAATGGTTCAAATAAATGCTCAAGTTGGTTCGAAGTTAAACCAATGCCATTGTCATGGTATTCGCCCACTAAGCGATTATCTTGTTGTTCTAGCTTCAGTGAAATAACGCCTTGATTACGGTCTTTAAAGCCATGAATAATGCTATTCATCAACATGTTGGTCAGTGCTTGCGCAAATGCACCAACTGAGAACTTGGCGACGATATGAGGACATTCAATGGCAACGCTCACATTCTTTTTCCGTAGTTTGGGTTGTAGCGCTTTGATAATTTTATTCACGTATTCGTCAATGTACACATCACGTTCACTGTCAGTAATTTGGTCGACAGCCATTTGTTTAAAGCCGTCCATAATCTCGTTGGCGCGCTCGAGGTTGGCAGCAACAATAGCCTCGCTTTCAACTGCATTGTTAATAAACTTGGCAAATTGCTCGCGGGTGAGCTTACCTTCTTCAACGTTGGTTTGCAGTTGGTCAAGTTGTTCTTTTAGATAGCTGGTTGCAGTCAAACTGACACCTAAAGGAGTGCTGACATCATGGCTAATGCTCGCCACTAAAGCCCCTAACGATGCGAGCTTTTCCGATTCCATGACTTGACTGCGAGCTTGCTGTAAAAACTCGATGGTTTCTTCAAGTTCCCGATTCGCTTGTTTGAGTTTTGATTCGGTTAGTCGGCGCTGATGGATTTCTTGCTCCAGCGACTGCTGACGGACTTCAAGTTCCTGTCGCCGCCGCTCAATGTCGAGCATGAGGTTACTAATGCCAATGGTTTTTTCCGAAATTTCTCGCTCGAGCTTAATATTTTGCTCTTCGAGCTGACGATTGGCATCGGCAAGCTCACGTTGCGATATTTCAAATGCTTCTTGATGATGTCGTAAGCGCTGCAGCAATTCGTTATAGGCGTGCTCGAGGAGCGTGAATTCATTCGATTCAGCTTGCTGTAAGAATACCTGTGAACCATCCGGGTCATCCGGATTGAATTGACGAATTTGCTCAATGAACTGGGAAAATGGTCGGCGTAGAAAAATCCGAAACGCAATGGTAAATAGAATAATTAAAAGAGCGCTTTTAATCAGCGCTGCCACGACTAACACGGCTAAAGTAGGTTTCAGTTTCTCTATGGTAATGTCGCGGCTAGAAAATAGAATAACCTCGCCAACAATTTCTGAACCACCCGCAAACTCCCAGACTAACGGGCTATAAAAACCAAATACACCTTGGTATTCGATGACTTGATCGGGTGAATTAAGTTGTTCCAGTCGTTCTTTGGGAGGAACTCTACCAGCTTGATAAATTTGCCGACCTTGCTCGTCACGCAAAATAATACCGCTAATTGAAGGGACGTTCAGTAAGCCCGTTGCCAATGCCTCAGCTTGAGGAATATTAAATTCCCACATGGCTCGGGCAAAACTTGCAGCAAACGTATGATGCTGCTGACGAATATCATTTAGCAGACTGTCGCGGGTATTGTTGTACTCAATAGCCACCTGGACCATAGTTATGGTCAAGGTTAATAAAAAGTACACGGTCAACACGCTCGTTAACAGCACACGGCTAATGCTATTTTGCGGCTGTAACATGTCTGCTTGAGAGTTGTTCGACAAAGTGAGCAAACCCCTTGAGTACCAAACGTTGAAACTTATCGATATTTTCAATGTTCGGTGATGATTATTTTGTTTGGTTTTTGTTGACCTAGTGTAACCACGACGGGCAGGAATGAAAACATTTTGTTGGCTAGCCGTCAGATGGATAACAGTTGTGAAGTTTTATTTGCAGCGGTGGTTAAATTTTTAGCGATATTTTATGAAGGTTTAGTTACATATATGTGTCAGAAGTATATAATTTTCTCCGCTCGTTGCTATTACACGGTGAATGTCCGTCAGGCATTCATACTTGTTAACTAAGTCAGTTCAAGGCCGGACTCCTATGTCAATTACAACGTCAATTACAACGTCAATTACAACTAAACGCGTCACACTTGCCTCTTTACTTCCTGCTTTAACCTTCTGTTCATTTGCCGCAATTGCCCAAGATAGCGAACCGAAAATTGGTTTATATGGTCGTTTACATGTGTCTGCGGATTATTTGAATGACGGCTCCGATGGTGGTCTAAATGTATCAAGCAATAGCAGCCGTCTAGGATTAACACTTGACTATAAAGTCGCTGATAATTTGACTTTGATTGGTCAAATTGAGCGCGGAATTGATTTATCTGAGGGGTCGAGCACAATCACGGCGCGCAATACATTTTTAGGTGTTAAAGGTGATTGGGGAACCTTACGAGCGGGATACTACGACACACCGGTCAAACGAATTATTAATGCCGTTGAGCAATTCCGTGATCAAATCGGTGAAGGGCGGAACATCTCGCGCAGTGGCGAAATGCATTTCGACAAGCGTTTTAAGAGTGGCTTACATTATACCACGCCAACTTGGCAAAATTTGACGCTTATGGTGCATTACGGCACGCATGAATTGACTGGTGCAACCGTCGATAATGAGCATGATGCGGTGAGTAGCTCACTGACTTATCAGCGTGGCGAATGGACAGCTCTGATTGGATATGAAAGCCAAAGTCGTCCGACAGAACCAAATTTAGAAGCAATGCGTGCCGCCTTGATTCGTAAGTCAGGCGCATGGAGCCATGCATTGTTTTATCAGCATGCCGACGGTATGGCGACTGGCAGCCAAGAAGTCTTTGGTTTTACGACAAGTTATGCACTAAATTCCGAGTACTCGTTGAAAGGCCAAGTATTTCATCGCACCGCTGACGAAACTGGCGAATTAGACTCTACTATGATTACCGTGGGTATTGACCGTAAACTGAATGCGAAGGTGAATGCTTATTTAACCTTCTCACATACAGACAATGCGGTGCTTTCAACAGCCAATGTTTCTGCCGGCGGCCATGGCAAAACAATGACCATTGAACCAGGACAAGACCCGTTTGCTGTGGCGGTTGGTTTGCGTTGGAACTTCTAATCGAATCTGTGCCGTCATAAAAATGTCACACTGGCGTCGCATAATGCCCTAAGTTCATGATGAATGGGTGAATAGAATGCCAAGCAGAATATTGATTGTTGAAGACGAAGCGCCAATTCGTGAGATGCTCGCGTTTGTGATGGAACAACATGGTTATCAGCCTATGCAAGCAGCAGATTATCAACAAGCGCTGGAAAAGGTGGTTGAGCCTTATCCGGACATGATCTTGCTTGACTGGATGATCCCTGGCGGCAGTGGTATTCAATTAGCGCGTACGTTAAAGTCGAAAGACCATACTCGGCACATTCCGATTATTATGTTGACTGCGCGCGGCGAAGAGGAAGATAAAATCAAAGGACTTGAGGTTGGCGCCGATGATTACTTAACCAAACCATTCTCACCGAAGGAATTGGTTGCTCGCATGCGTGCTGTTTTTCGTCGCGTGTCGCCAACCAATTTGGACGAGCCTATCGATATCGAAGGCTTAGTGCTTGACCCGGTTTCGCACCGCGTTTCGGCGAATGACCAAAGTCTCGATATGGGGCCGACGGAATTTCGTTTACTACATTTCTTTATGACCCACCCAGACCGAGTCTATAGCCGCGAGCAGCTCTTAGACCATGTTTGGGGAACCAACGTTTATGTCGAAGACCGAACCGTCGACGTACATATTCGCCGGTTACGCAAAGCTATCGAAGTGCATGGCCATGACCGCTTAGTACAAACGGTTCGTGGCGTTGGTTATCGTTTTTCGGCACGCTAAATGGAACGACATTTCACGCTATATCGCTTACTCAAACGACTGTTCTGGTGGCTGTTGCCGTTAGCCTTGGTCGGTTGGTTGGTGGGCGCGCTATGGCCGGCTCTCGCATTGGCGTTGGCTGCTACGGTTTTGTGGAATGTCTTTTATTTTCAGCGCTTAAATCGGTGGTTGTGGCAGAGTCGAACGATGTTACCACCGCGAGCGCCTGGTGCGTGGAGTGATATTTACGATGGCATTTATCGCACGCTGCGTCGAGCTCAACTTAAACGGCGTCAATTATCGATACTGCTACAACGTTTTCGCCAAGCTGCCGAAGCAATTCCAGATGCCGCATTAGTGTTAGAAAGCGATGGCACCTTGGTGTGGAGTAATAAATTGGCGCAAATCTATTTTGGTTTACGCTGGCCGACCGACCGCGGCATTCGCATTACCAACTTGATTCGTTACCCCCGCTTTATTAAGTATTTTGAAATCTCTGATTTTGCTGAGCCTATAACGATTCTCGCCCCAGCCGGTGATCAGCGAGAAATTGAAATGCGTTTTATGCCCTACACCGATACCCAACTGTTGGTGATTGCTCGTGATATTACTCAATTGCGCAAACTCGAGCGTTTACGCAAAGACTTCGTCGCCAACGTGTCTCATGAACTGAAAACACCGTTGACAGTCATGAACGGCTATTTGGAACTGCTCGAAGAGCCACTGAATGTTCCACCGGAGATGTTAACCAAAGCACTGCACGACATGACCTTGCAAAATCAACGCATGCAGAAAATGGTTGAGCAATTGTTAACCTTGTCGCGAATGGAAGGTCAAAGTCAGGATACCTTTACGCGCAAGGTGGTGATGTCAGAGTTAATTAATCAAGTTATTCAGGAGTTACAACCTATCATTGCGGCAAAAGGACTGGCGCTGCAACTCGACGTGGCGGATGGTATTTCAGTACTCGGTAATGAAGAAAAGCTGCGTGCAGCCTGCTCAAACTTAATTACCAACGCGATTAAATATGGCAAAGAAAACGGCCATTTGCGGGTAACTTGGCTCTTGGTTGGTCAATTTGCCGAGTTTTCGGTTGAAGACGATGGCCCGGGTATCGCCGCTGAGCATGTACCGCGCTTAACCGAACGTTTTTATCGGGTTGAGAAAGATCGCAACAGCGCAACGGGTGGCACCGGGCTTGGCCTGTCTATTGTCAAGCATGCGCTTGAGCATCATCGTTCCTATTTACAAGTCGAAAGCGCTCCGAACCAAGGTAGCCGTTTCTTTTTCCGTATCGTCCCCGAATTACTAGTAAGCGAATAACAAATTATTCTGCTGTCACTCCGAAATATTTCAAGCTGTCACAATCTTGTCATATTGACGCAATAAAATTGTCGATATTGAATCAATAACCCATCGGAGATGGCTATGAAAATCAAACTTGTGTTCGGTGCAATGGCACTTGCAATGGCAGTTACAACAACCGCAACTGCGGAAGTAGACCCAGAGTTACGTGAATATCGCAGTGTCAGTGGAATTTCAGGCACGATTTCATCGGTTGGTTCTGACACCCTTGCAAACCTGATGACTTATTGGACTGAAGAGTTTCAACGCGCCTATCCAAATGTGACCTTGCAGGTGCAAGCCGCAGGTTCTTCGACTGCGCCACCGGCATTGGCTGAAGGTACGTCGAACATGGCGCCAATGAGTCGAGCAATGCGCCCGCGTGAAATTGAAGCCTTTGAACGCCGCAATGGTTATCCACCAACCGCAATCCGCGTTGCCATTGATGCACTTGCAGTGTTTGTCCACAAAGATAACCCTTTACCAGGTTTAAATATTGAACAAGTCGATGCGATCTTCTCGTCAACGCGCCGCTGTGGCGGTAATAGTGACGCGAATCGCTGGGGTGCATTAGGTCTTGAAGGCAACTGGGTGAATCGTGATATTCAGTTATATGGCCGTAACTCGGTGTCTGGCACCTATGGCTACTTTAAAGATGTCGCGTTGTGCGGTGGTGACTTTAAAAACAACGTGAACGAGCAGCCAGGTTCAGCGTCAGTGGTACAGTCTATTTCTACCTCACCTAATGCGATTGGTTACTCAGGAATTGGTTACTTAACCTCGGGCGTTCGTGCGTTGCCACTGGCGTGGGGCGACAGTACCGACTATGTTGAAGTGAATGCGCAAACAGCCGGGAGTGGTGAATATCCGCTCGCACGCTTCTTATATGTGTACGTGAACAAGCACCCAAATCGTCCGCTAGACCCAGTGACCGCAGAGTTCATTAAGTTGATATTGTCGAAACAGGGACAAACGATTGTCAACAATGACGGTTATGTACCGGTACCGGCGATGGTTGCGGAAGAAGATTTGCGCGCATTAGGCTTGTGGCAAGACTAATCACCTCCGATTCAAGACGACAAGGTAATTTCTGTTATGGCCGGCAGTCAAACTGCATCAAACTTCTCGGCAGGGAAATTGCGATTAATTAAGGACCGTGCCGCGCGCTTTGGGGTAACCCTTGGTGGCGGCATGGTGCTAATCGCACTACTACTTATCTTCTTTTATCTTCTTTATGTGGTGCTGCCGATTTTTCGGCCAGCCAGCATTACACCGCTAGAAAGTTATGCGCTGCCAAGCCAGGGAACGACAACTGTCGCGCTTGGTATGGAAGCGCGCGCTGAAGTGGGTTATCGGCTGACTGCTGAAGGAGACATCGAATTCTTTAATTTGCGCACACTGGACCAAGACCGCCAAGCGGGGCAGGTTTTGAAAAGTGAGCGCGTCAGTGCAGAAACCGTCACCGCATTTGCCCGCAGTCATCAGGGCAACGGCGACTACGTGTATGCAGTCGCAGGAGGGCGTGTCTTGATTATGCGCCCGGATTACCGGATTACCTACCCCAATGACGTGCGGTTGGTGGAACCGGAGATTCGCTATCCTTATGGACAAACTCCGTTGCAGCTTGACCCTGAAGGTCGCGATATTCGCAAACTGGCCTTTGAGCGCGATGGCGACACGTTAATGCTTGCTGCTTTATTAGCAGACGATACTTTAATGGTGGCACGCTTAGTGGGTCGCCAGAATATGCTCACTCGTGCGTTTCAATGGAGTACCCAACGTGGCGTGGTGAACTGGCGCAATGGCGCTCAGTCAGCCCGTATTGAACAATTGTTGCTGACACCGAATTTACGCCAACTCTTTGTGCAAAGTGCCGGAACCCAGCAACGTGTGCACGTGATTGATACGCGCGATGTGCAAAATCCAGTGCTGCAACAAACGATTCCATTTGCTAGCCAACTCGGTCGTATTTCGGCGATGACCCTGCTTGCTGGGCATAGCTCGTTGATGGTAGGGCATCAAAGCGGTCACATCAGCCAATGGTTCGAGGTCAGTTCCGACGGTCACCGCGAATATGTGAACGTACGCAATTTCAATGCCGGCACTGCGGTGGAGCAACTTATTCCTGAGCAATATCGCCGCAGCTTCTATGCGTTAACGGCAGCTGGTGATGTGGCGGTATTCCACACCACTTCCAGTCGACATTTGTTCCAAGGGCAGCCGGGGGGATTGCAACTGAGTCACGCCGTAGTCGGCCCGCGCGCGAACCATATGCTGGCGCAACAAGGGGAAGAATTGCACGTACTCACGCTGCGCAACGAACATCCAGAAGTGAGTTGGCACGGTTTATGGGGACAAATTTGGTACGAAAACTACGACGAGCCAAGTTATACCTGGCAGTCGACATCGGGCTCCGATGATTTTGAACCAAAATTCTCCCTGGTTCCGATTTCTTTCGGCACGATAAAGGCAGCGTTCTACGCCATGCTCATTGCTGTGCCAATTGGCTTAGCGGCAGCCGTGTATACCGCTTACTTTATGACGCCGAGTTTACGTAAAGTGGTGAAGCCGACCATTGAAATCATGGAAGCATTACCGACGGTTATTCTTGGTTTCCTTGCTGGTTTATGGTTAGCCCCGTTGGTTGAAAGCCACTTACCAGGGTTTATTACCTTCTTACTGCTATTGCCGCTGACGATTATTCTGGCTGCCTTCTTGTGGCATTTATTACCGGAAAATATTCGCAATTATGTCACCGATGCACGGGCAGCGATGTTGTTGATTCCCGTTGTTATTTTTGTCGGTTGGTTGTCGTTTAGCTTAAGTCCGCTGATTGAGTTGATGTTCTTTGGCGGCGACATGCGTGACTATCTCACGAATACGCTGGGGATTAACTTTGACCAACGTAATGCGCTTGTTGTTGGTATAGCAATGGGCTTTGCGGTTATTCCAACGATATTCTCGATTGCCGAAGATGCTGTGTTCAGTGTGCCAAAACATTTATCAAACGGTTCATTGGCACTTGGTGCGACGGAGTGGCAAACCTTAACTCGCGTTGTATTGCTCACGGCAAGCCCAGGGATTTTCTCGGCGGTCATGATGGGGCTCGGTCGCGCGGTTGGTGAAACTATGATCGTGCTCATGGCCACCGGTAATACACCAATTATGGATTGGAATATCTTTGAGGGTATGCGGACATTGTCGGCAAATATTGCAGTTGAAATGCCTGAGTCTGAAGTAGGAAGTACTCACTATCGGATTCTTTTCCTTGCTGCGTTTGTACTGTTCATTTTCACTTTTGCATTTAACACGGTGGCGGAGTTTGTGCGTCAGCGGTTACGTGACAAGTACAGTTCACTTTAAGGAGAGCAGCGATGAAAACATGGTTTAAATCGGGTTCACCTTGGATTTGGATGACAGCGGGCACCGTTAGTGTCGCGCTAATTGCGGTACTTGGCTTAATCGCGCTCATTGCATGGCGAGGACTTAGTTTCTTCTGGCCAGCGGCGATTCACGAATTTCACTTCAGCGATCAAGAACGTCAAGTCCTGATTGGTGAGATTTATGACCGCGAGCAAATTCCAGTCACTCGCTTAGTGGACGCAGGTGTGGATATTAGCCACATCGACGGCGAATTTGTGACCCGCTATTTGGTGAAAGTTGGCAACCGTGAGTTTGTGCCTTTGGACTTTACGTGGATTCTTGAGCCGGACATTGTCCGTCAAGAAACGCCGAAAGACTTAGTCATGTTAGAGCGTGCGCGCAATGGTAATTTTTATGGTTATCTTGAGGACGTGCTCGAAAACGGCCAAACCGTGGTGCAAGATCCAGCAGCTATCCGCTCTGTGTTGCGCGAGCGCATGCGCCGAGCGCTGCAATTACGCGATGAAGGTTTGTCGATTCAACGCGGCCCGATTGCGTCGATTAACTACCAATTAGAGCAGCTACGTCTCGACCGTCGTCGTTTAGAACTGCGCGGAGAGTATAGCGACGAAGCTGAAGCTGAGTTACAACGACAGGAAGAGCTGCTACGCGAGGAATATCGCGCCGTAGAGCAAGAGCTTTTCGCCATTCGTGCCGACATGGAGCGTGATCAAGTCGTGATGCGTGACATGCGTGGTGAACGCGTGACCTTCAGCATGAGTTTGGTGCTTGACGCAACGTGGGCTAACGACATGAACTTGCTACAGAAGTGGGGCTACTTCTTCAAGCAAATCGGTAAGTTCGTGACTGAAGACCCGCGCGAATCGAATACCGAAGGTGGTGTATTCCCAGCAATTTTCGGCACCGTGTTCATGGTGTTGTTAATGTCGGTAATTGTGACGCCGTTTGGGGTCATTGCCGCGATTTACTTGCATGAGTATGCGGGAAAGAACAACATCACCCGCATGATCCGAATTGCCGTGATTAACTTAGCGGGTGTGCCTTCGATTGTGTATGGCGTATTCGGACTTGGTTTCTTCGTGTATATGGTGGGTGGCACACTTGACCAGATTTTCTATCCGGAGTCTTTGCCTAACCCAACATTCGGAACGCCGGGCGTTTTATGGTCGGCCTTAACGTTGGCGATTTTAACGTTACCTGTGGTGATTGTTTCCACCGAAGAGGGTTTATCACGAATTCCGAGTACCGTGCGTGAAGGCTCGTTAGCTCTTGGGGCAACGAAAGCCGAGACGATTTGGCGCATTATCCTGCCGATGGCGTCCCCTGCAATTATGACCGGCTTAATTCTTGCCGTGGCTCGTGCCGCGGGTGAGGTTGCGCCGTTAATGTTGGTTGGCGTAGTGAAGTCGGCGCCGACATTGCCGGTGGACGGTAACTTCCCGTTCTTCCATTTAGATCGGAAATTCATGCATCTTGGTTTCCACATCTATGACGTTGGTTTCCAAAGTCCAAACGTGGAAGCGGCGCGGCCATTGGTGTACGCAACAAGTTTATTATTGATTACCGTGATTGTTGGTTTGAACTTAACCGCGATTGGTGTGCGCAATCGCTTGCGGGAAAAATTCCGATCGCTTGAGCACTAAATTGTGCGTTAGGCTTTCGAAACAGTAGGAAGATTATGATTACGTTAAATAAAGATCGCTCAGAAGCAGTCAATGTGGACAACTTAAGTCCAGACGAAATTGCATTAAGCGTGCGCAATTTGAATTTGTATTACGGCCAGGCGCAAGCCTTGTCGAATATCAATATGGATATTCCGAAAGGTAAGGTGACGGCATTTATCGGGCCATCAGGCTGTGGTAAATCAACGTTGTTGCGCTGTATTAACCGCATGAACGACCTAGTCGAAACCTGTCGAATTGACGGTGAAATCAACTTGCACGGCCAGAATATTTACGACCGCAAAGTTGACGTTGCTGCCTTGCGTCGTCAGGTGGGTATGGTGTTTCAACGGCCAAACCCGTTCCCGAAGTCGATTTACGAAAATGTGGTTTATGGTTTGCGCTTGATGGGCGTAAATGACCGCCGGACACTCGACGAAGTGGTCGAACGCTCGCTAAAAGGTGCCGCACTGTGGAACGAAGTGAAAGATCGCTTAAAAGAGAGCGCTTTTAGTCTCTCGGGCGGTCAGCAACAACGTTTAGTCATTGCTCGCGCCATCGCCATTGAACCGGAAGTGTTGTTGTTGGACGAACCAACTTCAGCGCTCGATCCAATCTCAACGCTGACGATCGAAGAATTGATTACCGAGCTGAAGTCGAAGTACACCGTGGTGATTGTCACGCACAACATGCAACAAGCGGCGCGGGTGTCTGACCAAACTGCATTTTTGTACATGGGCAAACTAATTGAGTATGCCGACACCAACACGCTGTTTACCACGCCACGCGAGAAACAGACTGAAGATTATATTACCGGCCGTTATGGTTAATGGCAGCGGAGGCAAAAGCAATGGACAAATTTAATGTAGGTAAACACATTTCTGGTAAGTTTAACGAAGAGCTCGAAGCGGTTCGTAACAAAGTTCTCGCTATGGGCGGCTTGGTTGAGAAACAGTTAGCCGACGCACTGTCTGCAATTGAAAACAGCGATGTTGAATTGGCTGAGCGGGTGTTAAGTAGCGACTACAAGATTAACCAGCTGGAGCTGGAAATTGACGAGCAGTGCACGCGGATCATCGCTAAACGTCAGCCAACAGCGAGTGACTTGCGTTTAGTCTTAGCGATTATCAAAACCATTTCTGACTTAGAGCGGATTGGTGACGAAGCTGAGCGTTTGGCGCATGTTGCCAAAGCGAGCTTCAACAAAGACCAAGAGCATTTGCTGGTGAGCTTAGAGAATCTCGGGCAACAGGTGTTGTTGATGCTGCGGGAAGTGCTCGACGCGTTTGCACGCATGGACGAAGAGGCGGCGTTGCAGGTGCACCAAATGGATACCAATGCTGACCGTCAGTACGAAGCGTTAACCCGGCAATTAATGACGTACATGATGGAAGACTCGCGCAGTATTCCGAAAATTATGGACGTGATGTGGTCAGCGCGATCACTCGAGCGAATCGGTGATCGCTGTCAGAATATCTCGGAGTACATTATCTACTTCGTGCGCGGTAAAGACGTTCGCCACATTAGCCGCGAAGCGATGGAAGACACCGTCCGTGGTGGCAAATCGTAAGTTTAGAGGTGTTTGCCGCTAGTGCAATACACGGCAACGAATCGTCCCCGGAATTGCTTTGAGCTGCTCAAGTACTTCCGGGGCTTGGTCGCTGTTCACGTCCATGACGACATAACCAAGCTCACTGTCGGTTTGCAAAAACTGCCCCGAAATATTCACACCTAAATCTGCAAATACTTGGTTAATCCGATTCATCATGCCCGGCTGATTGCGGTGAATATGCAGTAGACGACTGCAACCATGGTGAACGGGTAAGCTAACCTCTGGGAAGTTCACAGCAGACAAGGTTGAGCCATTGTCCGAGTACTTGATCAATTTGTGCGCGACTTCCAAGCCGATATTCTCTTGTGCTTCTTGCGTGCTGCCGCCAACGTGAGGCGTCAAAATAACATTGTCGAGGCCACGCAGCGGCGACACAAACTCGTCGTTATTACCTTTCGGTTCAACTGGGAAAACGTCAATAGCGGCGCCGTTCAAGTGGCCATCACGTAACGCGTTCGCTAAAGCGTCAATGTCGACCACAGTGCCGCGTGAAGCATTAATAAGCAACGCACCTTGTTGCATCAGCTCAAGTTCGCTAGCGGTAATCAGGTTCCGAGTTTGTTCGGTTTCAGGCACATGCAACGAGACCACATGCGCGCTTTGCAATAACGCCGGAAGTGACGGCATCGGCAACGCGTTACCCATTGAGAGCTTATTTTCAATGTCGTAGAACACCACGCGCATGCCAAGCTGTTCGGCTAAAACTCCCAGTTGCGAGCCGATATGGCCATAACCAATAATACCAAGTGTTTTACCACGAGCTTCGTGCGAGCCAGACGCTGACTTCAACCAACCACCGCGATGGCAGGCTGCGTTCTTCTCAGGAATTTTGCGCAGTAACATAATCATTTCGGCCAAGACTAATTCAGCCACACTGCGGGTGTTTGAAAACGGTGCATTAAACACCGGAATACCAAATTCGCGCGCCGCTTGGGTATCGACTTGATTGGTGCCAATGCAGAAACAGCCAATCGCGTTGAGGCGCTCGGCACGTTCGAGGACTTTGCGGGTGAGCTGACTGCGCGAGCGAATGCCAATAAAGTGATAGTCGCCGATTTTGGCGGCCAATTCGTCTTCGTTCATGGCCGTGCTGTGTTGTTCAATTTCATGGTAGCCATGTTCTTGAAAACACTTAACCGCACTGGGGTGAACCCCTTCCAGCAGCAAAATTTTAATTTTATCTTTGGCGAGTGAAAAACCTTGCTGCATGTGGAACTCCTAATAACTTATTTGCGACGTTCGAGCGTGATAACTTGGCTGCCGTCACTTAACAGCGCAATGTCAGCAGGACGAGCCGCAAACAGGCCATTGGTAACGACCCCTGTAATTTGATTGAGTTTGGTCTCAAGTTCTACAGGCTTTTCGATATGTAGACTATAAACGTCGAGAATAACGTTGCCATTATCAGTGACAACCCCTTCACGATAGCTTGGGTCGCCGCCTAATTTCACTATTTCGCGAGCAACATAAGAGCGCGCCATCGGAATGACTTCGACCGGAAGAGGAAATTGACCGAGCACGTCGACTTGTTTGCTGACATCGGCGATACAAATCACTTTGTTGGCCACTGCTGCAACGATTTTCTCGCGCGTTAGCGCCGCACCGCCACCTTTGATCATTTCTAACTGCGCATTAATTTCGTCCGCACCATCGACATAGATAGCTAAGTCGGCAACACCGTTGAGGTCGTAAACAGGAATTCCGTGCTGCTTCAGCCGAGCGGTTGAGGCTTCCGAACTGCTCACAGCTCCGGCGATTTGATGTTTGATGGTCGCCAGGGCGTCAATAAAGTAATTCACGGTAGAGCCGGTACCAACACCAACAATGGTGTCGGCTTCAACGTATGGTAAAGCAGCTTCAGCGGCTAGTTTTTTGGCGCGATCTTGGTCAAATTTTGTCATGTTAGTAACCATAGGTTGTGAGCAGCTTGTAGTCGCACTCTTTTGTGTGCAAAAGCGAAAGGCAACTAATGGTGCAGCGGAGTAACTTAAGATGGGTTCATAGTATACTCAGTTTGTTCGAACCTGTCAGTTGCTAATCGGGTGAACGTCCAGTGCTTTTATACGGTGTTTTTAAAACGACCAAGTCTTGCTCGGGGTAATGATGGTTGGCAACGGTACATCCCAAGCAGCATGAGGCAAGGCATCGACAAATTGACAGTCATGAGCAACGCCGGCGACGTGTAACTTTGGATAGCGTCCATGCGCCCAACCACTGAGAGTGCGATCGTAAAAACCACCCCCCATGCCAAGGCGATTCCCGGCCGCATCGAAACCAACTAATGGCGTTAAAATTAAATCGAGTTGGCTTAACGGCATGACTTGATCGCAACGCAACACAGGTTCTGGAATTCCGAAGCGATTTTCATGCATAAGCGAGTTCGCATGGTAGGCAAGAAATAATAAATGCCCCGCACAAACTGGATGCAAAATAGGTGCGGCGGTTTGCCGCTGTTGTTGCCATAAGGCATCAACAAGCGGTGCGAGATTGATTTCGCCATCGTTGGCAAAAAACAGGGCAATCCGTTGGTGCGAATTGGCGACAATGTAGTTGAGAAGTCGCTCGCTTACCTGTTCGCTCGCCTGCTTTTGCTCTTGTTGACTGAGCGCTTGGCGGCGCAAACGCAGCTGTTGGCGAAAGGCTTGTCTTGTGGCCTGGTCGGTACTGACCAGTGATGCGGTATCGGGCACCTGATGCTCCTTGACGATTGACTTCAACTGCGTCTTTACTTGCGCAATTTAACGACTGTTTTCGACAGTTAACCACAGAATCGCTGCAGAAGCTTTGACACTTTCCACCGACCTTGCCACACTAAGCGACAGATTAACTGATTGCCTGATAATTAAACTATAACATAGGCTTGTCGCTTCATGACTAGACATTCTGCTTCCGTGCGTACCGTGCAACCATCGACATTCCGCCGCCAATTGATGCTGGCGGTTGCGGCTTTTGCACTGCTTGCTTTTGCTCCTTCTCAGCTCATCAACACCAGTTACGCAACTGACGTTCCTACTGACCTTACCGGCCTTGACGCCCGTGAAGGACCGTTTCAGCGCTTAATTTTGCGTGGCGGAATTCTCGTCAACGGCGAAGGTGCGCCGCCCGTCGGTCCGGTTGATATTGTGATTGTAGGTGATCGGATTGAGCGTGTTGCCGTGGTTGGTTATCCCGACGTACTGATTTTGTCGCACGGGCGGCCGGTCGCAGAACCGGGAGATCGTGAAATCGACATCAGTGGCCATTATGTACTGCCCGGTTTTATTGATATGCATGGTCATATTGGTGGCTCGGCGCCGAATATTCCGCCCGAGTATGTGTATCAGCTTTGGCTTGCGCACGGCATAACAACAGTGCGGGAACCTGGTAGTTTTCGTGGTTTAGAATGGACCGTAAACCAAGCACAACAGGCAGCTGAAAATGCAATTGCGGCGCCACGGATTATTCCCTATGCCGGCTTTGGAATTGGCAGTTCAGAGCCAATTATCACTGGCGAACAAGCCCGAGCTTGGATTCAAACTGCGCACGACCGCGGTGCGCAAGGAGTTAAATTCTTTGGTGCACCACCACGTGTAATTCGTGCTGCTATTGAAGAAGCTAACGAGCTTGGAATGGGCACCATGATGCACCATGCCCAGTTGAACGTTGTCCGCACCAATGTCCTCGACTCAGCTGAGATGGGCCTTACCACCATGGAGCACTGGTATGGTTTGCCAGAAGCGCTGTTCACCGACCAAGTCATTCAAAACTATTCGCCGGACTATAATTATCAAAACGAGCAAGATCGTTTTGGCGAAGCAGGGCGCTTATGGGCGCAAGCTGCAAAGCCAGGCAGTGACCGTTGGAACCTTGTGCGTGACCGTCTGATTGAGCTCGACTTTACGATTAACCCGACCCTGACTATTTACGAGGCGAGTCGCGACGCAGCGGCACAGCGCAACGCCGAATGGCATGCGGAATATACCTTGCCGACGTTAACCCGGTTCTTTAAACCCAGCCGCTATGCACATGGGTCGTATTGGTTCGACTGGACAACGGAACATGAAGTGGCTTGGCGTGAGAATTATCGCTTGTGGATGACGTTCTTAAACGACTACAAAAACCATGGCGGTCGGGTCACTACCGGCTCAGATGCAGGGTATATTTACAAAATCTATGGCTTTGGTTTTGTTCAAGAGCTGGAACTTTTCCGTGAAGCAGGGTTCAACCCCTTAGAAGTGTTGCGCGCCGCAACCTTGTCGGGTGCAGAAGCGCTAGGCTTGGAAGAAGAAATTGGCAGCGTGATCGCGGGCAAAAAAGCGGACTTGCTGATCGTTAAAGAAAACCCGCTACGAAACTGGAAAGTGCTATACGGAACAGGGCATTATCAATTAAACGAAGACAATGAACCAATGCGCACGCAAGGGGTGTTGTATACCATGCGCGATGGCATTCTTTATGACGCACAACAGTTGTTGGCTAACGTCCGAGAAATTGTCGAATATACCAAACAACAAGAAGCCGCAGCGGCAGCAACCGCAGAGTAGCAGGCCAAACAGGATTTGACATGATGCAATCTAAATTTTTTCGGATAGTCGCAGCAAGCATAGCGGTGCTGTTTGGATTAACTGCCTGTCAGCCAATGTATTCGCCTGAGCTGAAGGGTGAATGGCGGATTACCGGCTTTCACACTAGCACGAACGCTGAATTGACCGACGAAGAAGCATTGAGCTGGTTGGGTTATAGCGTGCATTTTGGTGAGCGGCGTATTCAGTTCTCGCGTTACGACTGCCACGACCCGAAAATTACGACCGACTGGCAGCAGCTCAATGTTGTCACGGATCGCTTAGGCGTTGCCCCAGACTTGTTTGGTATGCGAGGCGAGACACCCGTTCAGCTATTATTTATTGATTGTCATGGCGAGCCTTGGTTTACACCGGGCGCAGAACTGATTCGCTTAGACGATGAACGCCTCATTATGGCTTGGAATGGGGTTATTTTTGAATTCAGACAGCAGCGCTCGACGCGCTAGCCATGGGCCAAAAACGTTGGCGAGTTTATTCGCTGACGTTTTCCACTGGATCTTCAGTGGTTGGAGCTGGAGAGCTGCTGCAGGTATTCATGATTAAAACCGCAGCAATCACAATAAACACCGCAGCAACAATTTCTAATTTTCGCATTTAGATGCTCCGCCTGTGACACTTAATGGGTGTTCTCCAGAGTGCCGCTGCGTCGTGTTAGCCCTTGAACCCTTTGGCTCAAGGCGGGTGCTGAAACATGTACCGCAGGCTTCCCGCTGCTCGGCGGGCTTGCACACTGGTACACGAGCAGGACCCTGTACTGACGATATCGGCTCAGGGACATTCACGTGCTGGCAAACACCCCAGAGAACGCAGTAAGTATAACTTATTCTGAATCAGAACTGGAGTGGTGACTGGTCGATTTTACATCGGTTAACGCTGATTTTGGCGCACCAATTGCTTTTTCGATCGTAGCTTGCAGGAGACTGATTTTGTCTTCGAGCGCTGTAATTTTCTTTGCTTCCGTCGCTCGCTCTTGAATCCATTCATGACACAAGTTCAATGCGGCCATAATGGCAATTTGCTCGAGGTTGGTTAACTTCGTGGTTTCCCGAGTTTCTTTCATGCGTTGATCAAGCTGCTCTGCCGCTTCGCGCAATGCAGACTCTTGCCCCGCAGGACACATCACTCGATAGCTACGCTCGAGAATTTTAATATCAACTACATTACCACTCATGGCTGTTTCCCTCAGTTTTTTCAGACGACCAACCCGGATGCATAGGACATCTTGCCTGCAGGATACCGAGGCGTTTGAAAACTTGCAATCACCTTAACGGCTTTCTAATCTACTTGTTGGTTTTTTAACTGCTTATTGGTGCTGAATATTCGACTGCAGATTTGTTGCGCAAATTCATCGATTTTCCAGTGGATTTCTGGCTGCAGCGTGCGTGTAGTGGTAGCATGATGGATAAATCGCAACATTGATAAGTGCAAGGTAAGTGCAATCATGACGAAAACACCGAGTAAATGGTTTGAACAACTGAACCGCCAGCTGCAAGAACATGAAATCATTGTTAGTGCCGCGGAAGTCCATGGCATGCTCACCGGACTTGTTGCCAGTTGCAAGCCGTCTGAGCAGCGTGAGTGGTTGGTTGTACTCGCAGACTTGATTAATGAAGGGCATAAATTTGCCGACAATCTGATCGCCAGCCTTGAGCAACTCCATGAATTTACACTCGAGGGACTGCGCTGCCCAGACCTGAGTTTCCAGATGATCTTGCCAAGCGACGACGAGCCATTGGCGGATCGCCTTGCAAGTTTAACCGAATGGGCACAGTGCTTTTTGGTTGGATTTGGGATTCATCAGCAGAATCTCGCCAAAGCGTCACCTGACCTGCAAGAAGCGATTCAAGACATGGCAGAGATCTCGCGATTGTCCACAGACGTAGTGGCTAATGACGAAGACGAGCGCGCGTTCTATGAAGTGAGTGAATACGTGCGCATCACGGCCATTATGTGTTTTAACGAGCTGAGCGAGCATCCAATCGCGAAAGTGCCAGAAAACTCAACGCTGCATTAATATCATGAGTGATGTTTCTTCCAAGCAAATTGTTAATGAGACACAGCGCCGCCGCCGCGACCTGCTGAACAAGCTACCGAGCGACTGCGTGGTGGTTATTCCCGCGAGCAGCGAAGTTGTGCGTAGCCGCGACACTCATTTTGCTTTTCGCCAAGACAGCGACTTTTTCTACTTGACCGGTATTCAAGAGCCAGACGCTGTTTTGGTGCTCGCGCCGAGTCATAAGTATCAAGAGCTCTTGTTTGTGCTGCCGAAAGACCCCTTGCAAGAAGTTTGGCATGGTCGCCGATTAGGTTATGAGCAAGCCCAGGCAATTAGCGGTGTTGACCGAGCCTATGAATTAGAACAACTCGAACCTCAACTCCTGCAGCTATTGAATGGGCAACAGTCGCTATACTTTGCTTTTGACCAACACCCCGAACACGAGGCAATGTTGCGAAGCCTATGCAAGCAGTTAGCCGACACGCCAAAGCGCGCAAAAACTGCACCACAAGCTTTGTGTGACATTCGCCCATTGTTGCATCAAATGCGTTTGATTAAATCACAGTTTGAACAACAGCAAATGCGCACCGCTGCAGAAATTAGTGTGCAAGGGATGATTCGGGCGATGGAAATCACCCAGCCTGGTCGTTACGAATACCAAGTTGCCGCCGAGCTTGAATACGTCTTCAAGTGGGCTGGGGCGGCCGGTCCGGCTTACGGCATTATTTGTGGTGGCGGCGAAAACGCCTGCATTTTGCATTACACCGAAAATTCAGCGCAATTGCGTGACGGTGACCTGCTGTTGATTGATGCTGGCGCGGAATATGCGGGTTATGCCGGTGATATTAGCCGTACTTTTCCGGTTAATGGCGTTTTTAGTCAACCTCAACGCGACGTTTACGAACTTGTATTGCGCGCTCAGGAAGCTGTGTTGGCAGCGATTAAGCCCGGCAGCTCATTGCCGGAACTAACAAATATCTGTTTGCGCGAGCTGACTATTGGCCTGCTCGAGCTTGGCGTTCTAAGCGGAAACCTGAGCGAAAATTTAGCTAGCCAAGCTTGCCGCAAATACTTAATTCATGGTTTAGGTCATTGGCTCGGTCTCGATGTGCACGACGTCGGTTATTACGACGAACAGGGGACACCGACCAAGTTTGTTGCTGGCATGGTCTTTACAGTTGAACCCGGACTGTACTTTGCGCCGGATGACGAGAGTGTGCCGGCGCAGTATCGTGGAATCGGCGTGCGCATTGAAGACGACATTTTAGTCACCGCGACCGGTTACGAGAACTTGACGGCTGGCGTACCAAAGCAGATTGATGAAATTGAAGCGTTAATGGCCGCTGCTCAAGGCAGAGGTGAAGGCAGAGGGGAAGCTAAAGGGGAAGCCAAACCCGAAGCAAGCTCACACGAACAAGCGAGTAACCTGCGACAAAATATGACGGAGGTAGGCTGAAAATGCCGAACTCTGCAACGATAGTGATCGCCGGTGGTGGCTTAACGGGTTGTCTGACCGGCTTGGTGCTACAACGCAAATTCCCACAAGCGCACATTGTCATTCTGGATCAACAGTCCGGTGAACCACGTCAAGACCCGCGTGGCCTTGCACTTGCGTTACGCACTCAAGAAGTACTCGCCGAGTATGGTGTGTGGCGCGATGAATTGGCCAATAGCCCAGCAATTCGCAATATACACGTCTCGGACGCGAATAGTCCCGGTACCATGACCATGCATGCAGAGAGGGTCAAGCTGCCGGCTCTGGGGTATGTTGCCATGGCCGGTTTGCTGCAAAAGCAACTTACTGCCGCTTGCCAACGACAAGTATTAGAACATCGCTTTGACGTCGCTATTACCGCACTTAAAGCGCAAGTCAGTGGTTACTTATTGCAGTTGAGCACGGGCGAAGAATTGCACGCAGATTTACTGGTGGTGGCTGAGGGTGGGCATTCGTCGACGCGACAACTCTTAGGTGTCGCCATGCAGCAGTTTGCTTATGAGCAAGTTGCGGTGGCTGCCCATGTGACCTTTGCCAAGCCACACCAAGGTTGGGCTTATGAACGTTTTACCAGCACTGGCCCGGCGGCTTTGCTGCCACAAGGGCGCGATCAGGCGGCTTTAGTTTGGTGCATGACCGCCGAGCAAGCGCAACAACTGCATGGTGCTAGTGAAGCTGAACGCTTGCGCCAAGTGCAACGAGTGTTTGGTGCCGCACCAGGTCGTATTCAAGACTTGCAGTTACAAGCGACATTCCCTTTACAGCTGGCGCTTGCTGAACGTGTTGTTGGCCATCGTCATGTCATCCTTGGTAATGCCGCCCATACCTTGCACCCGGTTGCTGGTCAGGGCTATAACCTCGCAGTACGCGATATCCTCGACTTAGCTGAAAGTCTGCATGAGCAAGATTTTGCGAGCATCGGTCAGTTGTCGCACTATGAAGCGCGGCGGCAGCATGATTATCAAGAAATTATTACCCTCACGCACGGGCTCGTTACCGTGTTTTCGAATACGGACACTTTATGGCGCAATGTCCGCAGTAAAGGCCTTTATTTAATGCGCGCCTGCAGTTTGCTTAGTCGGCCACTGATGCGCAAGGCCATGGGCTTTCGAAGCTTAATTTAACCGTCGGGTGAGACAGGAAGGAACTATCAATGGCGTTGAAACGAACACAGGTACTCATTGTTGGCGGCGGAATGGTTGGGCTGGCATTGGCCTGTGCATTGGCAAAAGCCGGTCGTGAGGTCGTGGTTGTTGAACGCCAAGCGCGCGATGGCCAATTTCCGCAAGAACCGACACTGCGGGTGAGCGCAATTAACTTAGGTGCGCAGCGCTGGCTTACGGAACTGGGTGCTTGGGTTCCGGCTGGTAGCGGTTGTCAATATCAGGGTATGGAAGTGTGGGACGCAGATAGCTTTGGACGCATTGCATTTAGCGCAGCAAGTGCTGACTTACCGCATTTAGGCACGATTGTTGAAAATGCCGTCGTCGAAGCCGCACTATGGCAAGCTGCAGACAAGCTTGGTGTCACTTTAGTGAGCGGTGTTCAGGTAAGTGCGCCAGAATTTCATGAACAAGATGTTACCGTGCAGCTCGATAATGGCGATCTGATTCTTGCCCAGTTATTGGTCGCTGCCGATGGCGCGAACTCTGCGCTGCGAGCGCAAGTTGCGACACCTGTGATTCATCGCGATTACGAACAGCATGGCCTAGTTGCAACCATTCGCAGCAGCGAGCCGCATGAAGGCGTGGCGCGTCAGGTATTTTTGCCGGGCGGGCCGTTAGCCCTATTGCCTCTAGCCGATCCACACAGCCTGTCGATTGTTTGGAGCTTACCGGTAAACGAAGCGAAGAACTTGTGTGCGTTAGAAGCAAGCGAGTTTAATCGTCAGTTAACGGTCGCGAGTGACAATCGACTTGGCTTGCTTGAATGCATGAGTGAACGTGTTAGTTTTCCACTCACCATGCGCTATGCGCAGGAATGGATTTACCAACGCCAGGTTCTGGTTGGCGATGCAGCCCATACAATTCATCCACTAGCTGGGCAGGGAGTTAACTTAGGTTTTGCCGACGCACACTTGCTCGCCGAAGTTTTAAATGGCTTAGGGACGCTCAATGGGCAATGGGATCAACAGCAGCTGCAACGACAACTGCGCCACTATCAGCGCGCACGTAAAACGGCAGCGCTACGTCACATCGCCACAATGGAAAGTTTCCATCAGCTCTTCCGGCCAACCAATCCGCTATTGAAGCTCGCGCGGGGAGTTGGCTTAAAGATGGCAGACAAGCTGAATCCGCTGAAAGACTTTTTCCTGCAACAGGCCAATAAGTTGGACTAATCACAACCTGACCGTATAAGCCCAAAATTAATTTTGCGGGTTGAGATAGTCTTGCAAGTACGCGAGCAAATGCTCCGCAGCAGCGTTGGGTCGTTGGGTGTGCCGCTCGAGATAAATCCCCACGGTACCTAAACTGGGCAGTTCGCTGTGTTTTAGCTCAACCAGATCTTGTGGTAGCGAGCTTTTCGCCAACACGGTAATGCCAAGGTCACTTTTCAGCGCCGCGCTAATACCGGTGAGATCACTGTTGGTATAGGCAATACGATGTTCGTTTTGATGTTGTTTAAGCGCTTGTAACGCTCGCCGCCGATAAATACAACCTTCAGCAGCAACCACGAGCGGTAATTGCTGAGGCCATTGATAATCAGCGCGACCCGCAACCCAAATCAAGGCATCTTCTTTGACTTTTACCGCGTCAGCTGGCGCTTGTTCGGCGACCGTCAGAATAATATCGAACTGCCCGCGACTGGCGCCAAGCCGCAGATCACGACTGAGCGCAGATGTGACCTCGAGGCTAATTTGCGGATAGCTACTGGAGAACTGCCCAAGAATTCGTGGTAATAACGCTGTCGCAAATTCACTCGGGATTCCCAATCGAACCTGGCCCGATACCGAATCCGCCGTGAAACGTGACAAAAGTTGGTCGTGCAAACCAAGAATTTGCCGTGCAGCTTGGTAAAGATCTTGGCCGGCAGCGGTCAATTTCATTTTATTGCCATGGCGTTCGACAAAGGTCGAGCCAAGCTGATCTTCTAGGCGTTTAATTTGCAAGCTAATGGCAGGCTGCGAGCGTCCTAGGTGCTCACCAGCAAGGGTGTAGCTTTGGAGGTCGGTGACAGTAACGAATGCTCGCAGGTTTTCAAGTGGAATGTGTTTCATAACGGGGTCACTTCACTTTACTTGAATTCACTTGGCCGACAGCTCGACTCGACCGCAAAATAAAATTAATATTCTCAATAGTATTGCTGGAGTCATTAATTTTGTAAATAACCTTATTGCCCTTTTTAATTTGTTGCTTTGGGTTCATCGTCCTATAATGGCTGCCATTCAGCTGTCCAAAAAATCGACAAAAGTGAGATTAACATGGCACAACGTACACCGCTTTATCAACATCACCTCGACGCTGGTGCGAAAATGGTCGACTTCCATGGTTGGGATATGCCGTTAAACTATGGTTCGCAAATTGAAGAGCACCATGCTGTTCGTCAGCACGTTGGTATGTTCGACGTGTCGCACATGACCATTGTTGATGTAACTGGACCAGAAGCGAAAGCTTATTTACGTCGTTTATTAGCGAATGACGTTGCCAAGTTACAAATGTCAGGTAAAGCACTTTACACCGCCATGTTGAACGAAACCGGCGGCGTTATCGACGACCTCATCGTTTATTTCTTCAATGACGAGTCATATCGTTTAGTAGTTAACTCTGCAACTCGCGACAAAGACTTGGCGTGGATGGAAGCGCAAAGCGGTGAGTTTGATGTCGCCATTACTGAGCGTACTGAATTTGCGATGTTGGCTGTTCAAGGCCCAGAAGCACCGGCAACGGTTGCGAAACTTCTGACTGCAGAGCAACAGACACAAGTTGCAGCCATGAAGCCTTTCGTCGGCCTACAAATGGACGACCTCTTTATTGCGACCACCGGTTACACCGGCGAAGCGGGCTACGAGATTATCATTCCTGCTGACGTTGTTGGCTCAGTTTGGAACCGCTTAGTGGAACTTGGTGTGAAACCTTGTGGTCTAGGTGCACGTGACACCTTGCGTTTAGAAGCAGGTATGAACCTGTACGGCCAAGACATGGACGAAAGCGTATCGCCATTGTCGTCAAACATGGCATGGTCCGTTGCGTTTGAACCTGTTGACCGTGACTTTATTGGTCGCAGTGCACTAGAAGCGCAAAAAGTCGCAGGCACTGACAAATTAGTCGGCTTGGTGATGCAAGAGAAAGGCGTTTTGCGTGCCGGCTTAAAAGTCATTGTTGACGGCGGTGAAGGCGTGATTACCTCAGGCACATTCTCGCCAACTTTAGGTTACAGCATTGCCCTTGCACGAGTACCACAACCGGTCGGTGACACTGCAGAAGTGGAAATGCGCAAAAAAATGGTTACAGTAAAGGTTGTGAAGCCTTCTTTTGTTCGAAATGGCAAAGCAGTCGTCACCCTGTAACCGAAAACTCATTTTATTAATAATAAGGCAGTGTCCATTAGGACTGAATTAAGGATTAACTTATGAGCAATGTACCAACAGAATTAAAATATGCAGCGTCGCACGAGTGGATCCGCGATGAAGGCGATGGCATTTACACGGTCGGTATTACCGAGCACGCTCAAGAACTTTTGGGTGACATGGTGTTCGTTGACCTTCCTGAAGTTGGCGATAACGTTTCTGCCGGTGACGACGTTGCCGTTGCAGAATCAGTGAAAGCTGCATCGGACATTTATGCACCAATCGCTGGCGAAATCGTTGCTGTGAACGAAGAGCTAGAAGACTCACCTGAGTTGGTTAACAGCGACCCTTACGGTGACGGCTGGTTATTCAAAATTAAAGCAGACGACGAAACCGAAGTCGAAGGCTTACTTGACGCTGAAGGTTACGCCGCGTCAATTGAAGAAGACTAAGCTGCTATGCAGAAAAGGCCCCAGTTACGCTGGGGCCTTTGTCGTTAATTAAAGCGACACAATATTAGACTTTATTCTTTTTATTCATGAGTTTACGCAGGATACAGGCACATGAGCAGTAAAACGCTAAAACAGTTAGAGCGTCATGACGAGTTTGTCGCCCGTCATATTGGCCCCGATGCAGCAGAACAAGCAGCGATGCTTGCAGCCGTTGGTGCCGAGTCATTAGAAGATATGACGAAACAGACGGTTCCCGGCTCAATTTTACGCGAACCATTCTTAGAAATTGGCGACTCAATGACTGAGCGTGATGCATTAGCTCGCCTGCGCGCCATTGCGAAAAAGAATAAAGTTTTCTCTAGCTTCATCGGTATGGGTTACTACGACACCCTGACTCCGAATGTGATTTTACGCAACGTGTTGGAAAACCCAGGTTGGTACACGGCGTATACGCCATACCAACCAGAAATTGCCCAAGGTCGCTTGCAAGCGATTTTGAACTTCCAGCAAATGACCATTGACCTGACTGGTTTAGAAATTGCTAGTGCGTCATTACTTGACGAAGCAACCGCAGCGGCCGAAGCGATGGCGATGGCACAGCGTGTGAGCAAGTCCAAGTCGAACGCTTTCTTTATTGCTGATAACGTGTTCCCACAGACCGTTGACGTCGTCAAAGCGCGTGCGGACATGTTCGGTTTCGATATTATTCAAGGCCCATGGCAAGACGCAGGCAAGCACGATGTGTTTGGTGCCTTGTTGCAAAGCCCAGCAGAGGACGGTGAAGTTCTCGACTTGACGCAAGTGATTGCTGAAGTACAAGCCAACAAAGGCTTGGTCGCAGTCGCGACCGACCTGATGAGCTTAGTGGCGTGTAAGTCACCGGGCGAAATGGGTGCGGACATGGTCTTCGGTTCTGCTCAGCGTTTTGGTGTACCAATGGGTTATGGTGGACCACACGCAGCATTCTTCGCAACGCGTGATAAGTTCAAGCGTGCGATTCCGGGTCGGATTATCGGTGTGTCGATCGACAGCCGTGAGAAAACCGCACTGCGGATGGCCATGCAAACTCGTGAGCAGCACATTCGCCGTGAGAAAGCGACGTCGAACATCTGTACTGCCCAAGTATTGTTAGCCAACATCGCATCGTTCTATGCCGTGTACCATGGCCCACAAGGCCTGAAAGATATCGCGGGTCGTATTCATCGCTTAACCGACATTTTAGCGACAGGCTTAAGCAAGAAGGGCTTTGCACCAGTGAACCAAACTTGGTTCGACACTATTACGATTAAAGCCGAAGGTGAAGTACGCGCGGCAATTTTGGCACGTGCCGAAGCGGCTGAATTAAACTTCCGCATCGACCGTGACGGCTTGCTCGGTATTAGCTTCGACGAAGCGAAAACTCGTATTGACGTAGCGCGTTTGTTTGACGTGATCCTTGGCGAAGGCCACGGCTTAGACGTCGACAGTCTGGACAGCGAAGCACAAAACAGCCAGTCGATCCCGGCCGACTTGCAGCGCACCAGCGACTTCCTGACCCACGAAGTGTTCAATCAGTATCATTCAGAAACTGAAATGCTGCGTTACATCCGTCAGCTCGAAGGCAAAGACTTGGCCTTGAACCACAGTATGATTTCACTCGGTTCATGTACCATGAAGCTGAACGCGACCGCGGAAATGATCCCAATTACGTGGCCAGAGTTCGCGAACTTGCATCCGTTCTGTCCATTAAACCAAGCCGAAGGTTACGCAGAAATGCTCAGCACCTTGTCAACTTGGTTAGTCGACATTACTGGCTACGACGCTATGTCGATGCAGCCAAACTCAGGCGCACAGGGCGAGTACGCGGGCTTGTTAGCTATTCAGCGTTACCATCAGAGCCGTGGCGAAGGTCACCGCAATGTCTGTTTGATTCCTGAGTCTGCGCACGGTACTAACCCGGCGTCGGCGCAAATGGCGAGCATGAAAGTTGTTGTCGTTGCCTGTGATAAGAAAGGTAACGTCGACATTAACGACCTGCGCGAGAAAGCAGCAGCGGTGTCTGACCAGCTGAGCTGTGTCATGGTCACTTATCCGTCGACGCACGGTGTGTACGAAGAACAGATTCGTGATATCTGCGACATTATTCATGAGCACGGCGGTCAAGTGTACATGGACGGCGCCAACATGAACGCGCAAGTCGGTGTAACCTCACCAGGTTATATCGGTTCTGACGTTTCGCACCTGAACCTGCACAAAACCTTCTGTATCCCGCACGGCGGTGGTGGCCCAGGTATGGGTCCAATTGGTGTGAAGAGCCATTTGGCACCATTCTTACCAGGCCACGTTATGGTTGACGGCGAAGGCCTTGCGCACGGTAACGGCGCAGTTTCAGCAGCACCATACGGCAGTGCGAGCATTCTGCCAATTTCATGGATGTACATCGCCATGATGGGCAGCAAAGGCCTGCGTGAAGCGACTGAAGTTGCAATCTTGAATGCCAACTACATGGCCAAGCGTTTAGGTGAACATTTCCCAATTCTGTTTACTGGCCGTAATGATCGTGTCGCGCACGAGTGTATTATCGACTTACGTCCACTGAAAGAAGCAACTGGTATTGCGGAAATTGACGTGGCGAAGCGTTTGCAAGACTTCGGTTTCCACTCACCAACCATGAGCTTCCCAGTTGCGGGTACGCTGATGATTGAGCCAACTGAGTCTGAGTCAAAAGCCGAAATGGATCGCTTCTGTGACGCAATGGCAGCGATTAAAGCTGAAATCGATAAAGTTGCATCAGGCGAGTGGCCAGCAGACAACAACCCATTGGTAAACGCACCGCACACCTTAGCGGACATCACTAGCGCATGGGAACGTCCATACTCGATTGAAGAAGCAGTCTTCCCGAAAGTGTGGTTACGTGACCACAAGTTCTGGCCAACTGTGAACCGTATCGACGACGTGTTTGGCGACCGCAACTTAGTATGCAGCTGCCCACCGCTGTCGGCGTATCAAGAGTAATTGATTCGTACTTAAGATAAGAGAAATGCGCGGTACTGCCGCGCATTTTTTTATGGGTTGAATAATTTGAATTGCTTATGTTTATAGCGGGTCAGCCAAGTACAGTTGTGCTCTCAATTTGAGCAAGCATAGCCGACACGCTTTATTGGATACTCACTCAGTGGCTGCTTGTTTTGATTGAGTGTAGGTATACTCTAACGAGACTACAGCAGCGCACAGACCACTGAAAGCAAGTGTAGCTAGCGCACTAACCACACTCCAGAGTGAACCAACTATCGCCAAGCCAGTATAATTAGGCTTGGTGAACGTAAGCGTCGTACCGGAGCCGAGGTCCTGTGTAATCACGCCAGATTCAAGAAACGGAGCCACAATCATTAAAGTAATCGCGATTGCAAAGAGGATGAAGCTGATAAAACCGATTAAGCGGGCTGCAATCAATAAAGGTCCAAGATTAACGGTTTTGATGCCAGAATAAGGATAGATTTTCATAAAAGTTCCTTTTTATTGTTTTAGTTTTAGTTTTGGTTTTAGTTTTAGTTTCAATCTAATAGCACGCAGTGCTCTTGTCGCGGAAGTGTTTATCGGTGCATTGGGATATGAACATGCCTAAGTACACGATAGAGCCAGATCTTTGTCATTCAGCGGACGCATGAAAACGCCTGGCATTATGCCAACGAAGTCACCGCCTTGAAGGAGTGTTAGCAACAATGCTACTAAGTGTCCGGCGTCGCAGGCGCGTACTAATGCTGCTTGTTAAAAGGCATTATCCTCGACCTCTCAACTTTCGGAAAAGGTCTATCCAAAAGTCAGAGCGGCTCGCCAGCCATAACCCAATAACCAACTGCAACACCAATCCCAAAGGCGTCATAAAATGAGTAAATGACAAATCAGGTACATTGGACACCGGCACGAGCGAGCGAGGCAGATAAGCCAAAGCATTGACAACAAAATACAAACCAGCCAACTGAAACAACATCTTCTGAGAGTCATCGCTAAGTGTTAGCGCAGAGTCACTTTTTGCCCTAGCCAGAGCGGATGTTGCCGATTTAAAAATAAGAAATACAGCAATCAAACCAAGTGCAACAAACGCAACACCTATACCTAAAAATACCCATCTAGGAAGATCCTGCCCATAGAACGCTTCAAAACTTGGGACCATTAAAGCGATACTCGGCAGACTCAACAGAAGATGAATCAGCAACCAAATTGACAAAACCCTTAATGCTATTGCTGTAACTTGCTGAGTAACCATATTTTATTTTTCCTGTTAACACCCGAGTAAAGCGCGCGAGAAACGAGCGTCGCCTTTGACGCGCTTTTTAAGCATTATTCTCTCCGCCACGCACGCACTCTCCCAGACTATGTTTTTCATTTTTTAGCCACTCGGCTGGGAAATAGCCCAATGCTTCCCAGCGATTATAGAATACCTCAATGAGTGGTTGACGCTGATTGAAACCAATGTGTATATCAGTGTCGTTGCAAAATCGGCGGGAGGTCATGTGGATGTAGGTGAATTCATGAATGCTCCCTGCGCTCTTACGAATACAAACTGTGCATGCGTAATTATTTCTATAGTCGTGACATTGCTGCCGCTTGGTTTTTATCCAATTATTTGACTTTAATCGCATTAATCTCACGAGGCAAGTAGAGAGTATGCGCGATGTCGCGCCAAACCGAATGTGAACGCAATCGCACCGTACAAAAATTGCTTGGCCATAATGATGTAAAAACAACCCAATATTTACTCACGTGCTAGGTCAGCACTATGCAGGTACAGTGAGTCCACTAAACAGAATCAAAGCCCCCTTCTAACCCACCGCGTATATTTCAAACGGTATGCGCAGTATCTAGTTGCTTATTGGCTAGAAGCCCTTTATGGTCTAAATTGTTGAGTAAATAACAAGCAAGCCTGCGATTAAATATGAGCATGCGTACTTTGCACCGAAAGAACACAGGGAGGCGTTCGTGAGATCCTCAGTATTTACCTGTCTTTCAAGTTTTTTCTTGCCGTCAATACACCGCGTATGCTTGGTATTTAAATGTTAGGAGCGACAATTGAGCGTCACGGCATGGAAGCACGAGTTTGTAGGGAAAAGGCGAATCGAACTTGCTGAAACCGTATTGGCATTGTTCTACGAAGCAGAGGATGCGATCCGGGAGATAAGAAGCCCCTTTTCATTTGTCGGGGAGGGATCCTCGAGGAAGCGGTCGGAGGGCGAGCGGCAGGAAGAGTCCCAGTTACTCGACCAAGCCTATGTGGTGTTTGAGCGATATCAAAAAAGAGAAAAGCTTTTTGCCGAATTAAAAGCCATGCGATATAGGTGTATGGCATCGTTCGGGCAAAAGGCTGCTGAGCCCTTCGATGAGATCTCGAAAATTCTTCATGAAATTTTCGTTTCAGCTCGTATGCTTGGATCGCATTACTGGCCACGACAAGGTCGCGCGCCAATGTCTGATGACGAATTTCAAAAACATCTAGAGCAGATGGAAAAGCATGAAGCTGTTTATTGGTATATGGGAGAAGATAAAGATGAGATTTCTCCTCGTGTCAAACAAGCGGTGAGCAAGATGGAGAAAATTGCCCAGGGCGTAATTCTCTCATATCCCGGGCCGGGAAAATCCTTGTTTTCAAGGGGTGTGCAGTGGTTCAGGAGCTCCTAACCAAAGCGTCAACGCGGACCGGCTTTTCCGCTAGGGCTACAAATCCGGCCGGTTACGCAAAACGATAAAATGGCTAACAAACGCAGGTGTTAGCGTTCAAACATAAGTGGAGTAAATTGCTATGATGATAACATATGAAGGCTATAAGCTCCCGAGTTCGGAGCCGAGTTCGGAGCCGACAGCTTACACTTTGGATTATCGCTGCCCTAGCTGTGGCTCTGAAAACGTTACTATCGATACGTCTATTCACGTTCCAAGGTGCTGTGATGGCGGGCCCTCTACTCACGATGAAATTAGTACTTGGAATTGTAGTGACTGCAATCATAGTGCAATAGGAAATGAATTTGTCGCTAGGCGTATTCGGCATGAGGAGAAATAACTAGCTTCACGCCTTGAATAGCTTGGTGTTACTATACTTTTACAATAGTTTGTACAGAACATGCAGAGCTAGGTCGTTTAGCTGTGTATGAACGAGGAAATAAACATGGAACGGGTCTACACGTCTAAGATTGACACATGGCTTGCTTTGGTTTTGGTCGCCATTGTTTGTGTCTTTTTCATTGTCTTTGTTTCAGTTCTGATGTCCGGAAAAATAAGTGCAATTCTTCTTGCCATACCTGCGCTCCTTGTCGGTGCAGGCTTCCCATTGTGGTTGATGAAGAGTACCAACTACACCTTAAGCGACACGATGCTCTTGGTAAGAAGCGGACCATTCAAATGGCAGGTGCCCGTCAATCAGATCAATAGTGTCACACCGACGTTAAATCCGTTGTCGAGCCCCGCGTTGTCGCTTGACCGACTGCAGATTAATTATGGGCGCTGGGGCTCTATCATGATCTCACCAAAGGATAAAGAAGCGTTTATTCAAGACTTGGAAAAACGTTGTGGGAAAGAGTTGATAGCTGATGAACTGGAACGATAACACCTTAAATCCCAAGAAAATTCTCGGCTACTTCGAGAATGTTCCCAGTACCAAGCATGTTCAGCTGCATCGTTTAGTGTTCCTACGCGATGGGCCGGCAGCAGAGATTACATTTGACTTAACCGAGTTTCCGCAGAATCCGTCCTCGAAATGGCCTATGGGAGCAAATACGTGTCAAATTACTATTCGTGCCCTTGGTCTCAGCGAGGTATCACTGACAAGGTGGGGAACGGGTGTGTCGGGTGAACTTGCCATTAATAAGGTTAGTGGTGCGCTGGAGGTCTCGTTCTCTGGTGAGGGGCACTTCAAACTCTTATGTTCGCACGTAGACATCGTCAGTGTATCTGGCTATATCAATAATCAGAACTAATCTATGACGATCAGAAGTCTTATTATATTAATCTCGGCTTTCGTCATGTTAACGGCCTGCACCACTGGACGTTTGGAATATATTACAGCAGACGGTGAACGCAAATTTGCCTGTGAAACCGAGTACACTTGGCAACCAAGCGTCGATAAATATGCGGTGGAGTATGTACTTGCTTACTGTGCGCAGCAAGCGGTGTCGCAGGGTTATGAAGTTATTGATACGGAATTGCTTGCTCTCGATTTGTCAGTTCCAAACCCGCCAGTAGGACAAGTCTGGAACCACACTTTGGCAAAGCGAGAATATAAACGCGGGCAACTTACGAACAAAGAATACGGATACTTGATCGCGTCTTTAGACTTATTTCCAAGTTACTCGGATGTGAATCTGACTCCGCTAAGGTAACAGCACCCCACTCGGAATTAGCTGTGGCTCGCCAAATGGCAGTGGCTCACGGCTTTGTTGGCCGGCGGTTGCGTGATCGAGTGAGTCAACGGCCTTCGGTTCAAGGCTACGAATATTGTTGGCGTAGCGGTAAGGAATCCATTGCTCTTCTTGCATTAACGGAATGACGTGGCTCCAGAAGATCGGCGTAATTTCATTCATAACTGCAGACTCGGCGTTCATCAGCACGACTAAGCCGATTTCGTAGTCTGGCGAGTACGCGATTTCCGCGCGGAACCCTTGCACCCAACCACCGTGATACACCAGCTCATGATTCATGAACTCATAAACCCGCCAACCCAAACCATAATGGGCGTCATTCAAGAATGGACGCCAACTGCGACGACGTAAGTCGCGAGTGGTGCGCACGCGCTTTTCACGGCTGTTCAAAATGGCCGTGGTCGGTAAAACGTCCGGTGCATAGCCCATCTGGGCAATGAGCCATTGGGCGAGGTCGGTCGCACTTGCATTGACGCCTGCAGCGGCTGCGTAGCGATAATAATGCGGCCCAACTTCGCGCGTAAACCAACCATTGCGGCCACGAATATGTGGGGCTGCGCGGTTGTTACTGGCTAAATAAGCGTCTAAACCAAACGATGCATGCTGCATGTTTAACGGTGTGAAAAGCGTCTCTTCAACCAACTGCGTGTAGGCTTTACCGGTACGCTGCTCGACCACGTCTTCAATTAAACTAAACAAGACGTTTTGATAACCATAACAAGCGCCAGGCGTACACATTGGGTTTATGCGCTGGAAGTGAGGCAGAATTTGCTGTTTATCAAGATTCGCTTCAATTAGATTGTCGTAGGCATTCGGAATGACGCCGGTAGTTTGTGCAACTAAATGCTCAACCCGCAATGAAGCATTGAACTCTGGATTCTTGAAACTCAGATCTGGCACGTAATCTAATACCGGAGCGTTAAGGTCAACCAGGCCTTGGTCTGCTAATAATGATGTGAGTGAACCGGCAAAGGTTTTTGATACCGAGGCAATGCGAAATACCGTATTGGCATCGATAGGTTCCTGGCTGCCAGCGTTACGGACACCAAAGGGACGGACTTCGACAATCCGGTCGCGATGCACAATAGCATACACGCCACCGGGTACATCATCGGCTCGCAGGAGCTGCTCGAAGCGTTCTTGGAATTGCGGAAAAATGGCGACTTCACTGTTTTGCTTTTGCATTAAGGTGCGAATCGTTTCGTGCGGATCAGCCTTTGCCACCTGCCCAGCAGAGGCAAGTGCAGTGGCTGATGCGAAGCTAAACGCCGCAGCAAAGCAGAATAATTTTCGAAGCATGTTAGTCGTCATATCTCTTGGAAATAGCCCAAAACGTTTATGGTCGTAATGAATTGTTTCGCAGTATAGTTGAAAGGCAGCACAGTTGTCGCTGCCTTTACTTGACTTATCAAGTCTATTTCTCGGCGAGCACGTGGTCAATAAGCTTAATAAAGCTCAATGAGGTTTCAGCCGTGATGCGGAAAAACTCTGGGTCAGCGCGGTCTGAAGTGTCACGTGGACTGTGATAATCCGGGTGATCGGCCACCCCAAAATAGATAAATGGCACACCAACTTCATGAAATGCGCCATGGTCTGAACTTAAGGTCCAGTCGTCGGTGCGGCCAGCTCGCCACCAAGGGCGGTCATGGGCCATGACAATGCGGGCGCCGCTTTCACGCTGAACACTGCGAACCAACCCGACTAACCATGGATTGTGGTAGGTGCCTACGGCGAACAAAAGGCCATCGGTATCACGGCTGAGCATGTCCATATTCACATTAAATGCGATATCTGCTGGGTCTAAATGGCCAGTACGAAAGAGGGCACGTGCACCCAATAAGCCATGTTCTTCACTGTCTACTGCAGCAAACAGGAGGGTGTGAGTCGGTTGATTGACACTGAAGTACCGAGCAATTTCTAGTAAAGCCGCAGTGCCCGACGCATTGTCGTCAGAACCGTAAAAAATGCGGTCGCCACGTACACCGAGGTGATCGTAATGGGCGGTAATGACAATCTTTGGAAGTTCTGGTTTGCTGCCAATTATGGTGCCAAGAACATTCGCAGCGTCTTCGACACCCGGGTGTTCAAATGCATGCAAATAGCCGTTGCTGCCTGCGGGGGCAAGGCCAAGTTCACTGAATCGGTCGACAATAAACTGTCGCGCAGCAAGGCCGCCTTCTGTTCCCGGGAAGCGCCCGGCGCGGTCTTCATGGGCGAGCCAATGTAAGTCGTCCATCATGCGCTCTAAACTTAAGCGCTCGGGGGTAACAGCTGCGCCTTGCGCAGGCGTAATCGCAGCAATGCGAGCCGCTTCGCGTTCGGTTGCGACGTGCAAATAAATGGGTTTGCCCGGCCACCATACAAGCAGCACAAGCAGAGCAATCAGGCCAAGCGGCCAGAAACGTTTGATGTGGTTAATGCTGAAACGACCCATAAATGCTCCGTAAGCGTTAATTTTATATTATGATGGCGATGGGTTTGCCGATAGGCGCACAGCATTCTAGCGGACTTCTGCAAGCGCTGTCGAGCAGATGGCGGCAAACGGCTGTTGCATACGACAGCTGCAACGTTTGTGCTTTTCGCTTACTATAGAGCATCCATCTATAGCGCGTTCATAAAAACTTAGCGCCATTCTTGCGGTTCACTTTTTCGAAATAAACATCAGGTAGTTATGACAGACCAAAGAAAATCCCTACAGACAGCCGAACAAGAGCCCAGCATGTTGGTCAACATGGTCTTTAATATTGTCTTGCCGGTTTTAATTCTCATGCAGTTGAGCAGCCCGGAGCGTTTGGGTGCAACTCAAGCGTTGATATTGGCGCTCGCGTTTCCGTTAAGTTTTGGTAGTTGGGAGCTTTGGCGCCGCCGCAAAGTCAATGGCTTCTCTGTTCTGGGCTTAATTAGTGTGCTTCTCACCGGCGGTATCGGGTTACTTGAGCTCGACCCGAAGTACATCGCTATTAAAGAAGCAGCAGTGCCTGGCGTGATAGGGATTGCGGTGTGGGGAAGCCGGTATACACGGTTTCCCATCGTCGAAAAAATGTTGTTGAACCGCAAAATGGTCGATGTCGACAAGTTGAATGCGGCGTTACAAGCTCGCGGTAACTGCGCTGCATTTCAGCGCGTGATTAACAATGCCGGTAATGGCGTTGCTGCTGCGTTTTTCTTGTCGGCGACCCTCAACTATGTGTTGGCGCGCATGATCGTCGTGAGCCCTGCGGGGAGCGAAGCGTTTAATCACGAAATTGGTCGCATGACGGCACTGAGCTTTCCGGTGATTGTGTTGCCGACAATGCTGGTGCTGTTTGGTGCGATTTTCTATTTATTCGCTAGAATTAACAAACTCGCAGGCGAGTCTGTGGAAGCATTTTTAATCGAACAAAAGAAATAAGGAGATTGTGCTCGCGTGGTCACCGTTGATAGTAATGAAGCGTTTAGTTTACGGATTGTCCGCGACTTAGGTGATTATCCTGAGCATGAGCTCGATCTCTGTTTATTTGTGCCGGGCGAACTGAGCCTCACGCCCGAGCTTATTTCTGAGCGAGCGTTTTACCACCAAGCATTTCATGTCAATCGGACTTACCATAGCCAAGTGCAATTAGAGCCGTTGGTGCGCAGTCGTTTAGTGCAGCGCATTGCTAAACAGCAAGATCGCCCTAGTTCAGAGTATCGCTTAAGCTTGAGCTTATATGCGTTTCAGTACGCGACGGCCATGGAGCAAGAAGTCGGCCGTATTTTGCGTGACCGACCCGAAATTATGCGTGAGGCGTTGGCGGAGCTGCTCGATTTAAGTGCGACGATTATTCGTCGTTTGCGTCGTGGGGCACCGAAAGATGACGCGATGCGCCGCTACTACACCAATATTGATAATTATTTGTCATGGTTTTCTGAGCAGCAATTCCTCCGTTTAGCCGCAGAACTTGAGTTTGCTGCTGACGAGCAAGACATTCGTGAAGTCCTATTGCGCGTTGCGCGGCGCGAAGCGAAATATCGCATTGAAAACGAATATAACTCGGAACGAGTCAGCACCGACAGTACGCGCATGTCGAATAAGATGCGTTTGTTGCGACGCTTAATTGAATTTCCGGTGACCTTGCGTCGTATGGGGCAAGAACTCGGTAACGTTGAAGAGCGCTTTGTTAAAGCCGGTGTGGCAGCCGTGGTGATGACGGCAGTGTCCTATGCTGTGTTGCGTGCCCGTGACACGCTTGGCGATATTACTGCTGTGTTTATTGCCGCGGTAGCTCTACTGTATGCAGTACGTGAAGTGTTTAAGGACGACATTCGCCAGAAATTATGGCTCTGGCTGCGTAAAGGTCGGCCCAAGTGGCGACATCAGTATATTGACCCTAACAATGAAGCAACGGTTGGTAAGTCGCTGGAATGGGTGGATTACAAGCATTTTGCGGATCTTCCTGAAGCCATTCAAAAGGCCCGCAAAGCGAATACGCCGCAGCGTGGTGAAACAATTCTGCATTACCGGAGTTGGTCGAAAATGTTGACGTCGCGGTTTTTAAGTGGCTATGCCACCACCCGCGAAACAATTATTTTGGACTTAGAAGTGCTGTCACCGCTGCTAGAGCAAAGTACTTATCCTATCTACCGCCAAGACGGCAACGAAGTCATTAAAGATCTGGTTGAGAAGCGCTCGGTGTTGAACCTGGTGATTCGAGAACGTTGGAGTGATCGCGAGGACATACAGCGCTATAAAGTTGTTCTCAATCGAAATGGTATTGTTGAAACTGAGGCGGTTGATTAGTGGCTGAACTCGAGCGTAACGCGCGCAAGCGTGAGATTTTTGGCTGGGCGATGTATGACATTGCCAACCAAGCCTATACCACCATTGTTATTTCCTTTGTGTATTCGGCGTTTTTTGTTGCCTACATCGTCCCTGCGGATAGTGTTTGGCGCGACGCCTACTGGTCGATCGCCATTATTGGCTCTACTTTGCTGGCCATGGTGTTGTCACCGATTGTGGGATTCTGGATAGACCAAGGCGTTTCCAAGAAACGGTTGTTGGCCTGGAGCACGATTATTTGCGCCAGCTTCACCTGCACCTTGTATTGGGTTGGCCCTGGCGATATCTGGTGGGGTATCGCGATTATTTTAATCACCAACACAGCGTGGATGCTTGGTGAAGCCATTATGTCGGCCTTTTTGCCACAACTAGCGACCCGAAAAAACATGGGCTTGGTATCGGGCTTAGGCTGGGGGCTTGGTTACATCGGCGGCTTTGTTAGCATGGTCATGGTTAGTTTGCTGATCATTCGTGCCGATCCGGTTAGTGACACCGGCACTTACATTGCTCAACATCAGTGGGCCATGATCGCCATCTCGATCTATTTCGTCATTGTTGCGATTCCGACATTTGTGTTAGTTCGTGAGCGTTTACCAACAACCCAAGCATTAGCCGTTAAGCAAACCGGAACTTGGCGAGAGTGGTTGCGCTCCCTTAATATGTTCGAGCAACAGCGGCTACAACCTTTACTGTTTAAGTTTTTCTGGGCGTTTTTGTTTTACATGGCAGGCGTGCAGGTTGTTGTTAAGTTCATTGGTATTTATAGCACGGGTGAGCTTGGTCTCTCGCAGCAGGATTTAGTAGCGGTGTTCTTAGCGACGCAATTTAGTGCCCTGTTCGGTGCGATTGCGTTTGGGGTGGTTGAACGCTTTATTGGCGCCCGAAAAGTATTATTCACTGTCATTGCCCTGTGGATTGTCGCCATTACCGGTATGTACGCCATTCACGATATCGCCGCTTACGGGAATTGGTCAGTGCGCGATGTGTTCTTGATTATTGCGTTATTGGCGGGTACCGGCATTGGCTCCATTCAAGCGTCTTCCCGTTCATTAGTGGCATTACTTGCAGGTGCGGGACGCGACGGCAGTGCTTTCGGTTTATGGGGCATGTTTAATCGTTTAGCGATGCTATTAGCCGCCACATTCGGCATTGTCGCTGACCTGTTCTCGCGTCAGAACGCCTTATTGCTGGTGATTAGTTTCTTTATCATTGGGGCGTTATTGTTGGTCCGTGTTCATGGTTTGTCACAGGCCAGTCGAGCGCCGCGTTCGGGTCCTACCAGCGCAGATAGAATTGGGAAAAACTAGCATTTGTCCGTGCTTCTTTGCTACTTTCTTGAAAGTCTAATAAAAAGAGCAGGAGCACCAACATGCTGGGCAACCTTGGGTTATTGGCAGGATTAGTTTTACTGATCGTGCTCGCCTTACGTGGCGTTAATATATTACTTGCAGTCCTTTTCTCTATTTTAGTCATTGGCTTGACCAATGGCATGGCCTTGCAAGAGGTCTTCCTTCAACATTTCCCATTTGGCGCGTCCGGTGCCTTTAGCTTTGCTGGTAATTTCCTGCTGCTGTTTTTGTGTGGCGCATTATTTGGCCGAATCATGGCTGCGAGTCATGCGGCGCAGGGTGTCGCAATGGCGATTACCCGTTGGCTCGGTGCACCGCGCGCGTTGCTGATAGCGATGCTTGTGTGTGCGTTACTCACTTACGGTGGTGTTGTGGTGTTTGTGGTGATTTTCACCATGTACCCAATTGGCGTCACGTTAATGAACGAAGCGAATATTCCGCGCCGTCTGTACGCAGCAGCAATTGCCCTCGGGGCGGGTACTTTTACGATGACGGCATTGCCAGGCACGCCCTCAATTCATAACGTCATTGCCGCGAATTCGTTAGGCACCGACTTGTTTGCCGGCGGTTGGTACGGGGTACTTGCCGGTGTACTTATGGCTGTGCTGGGTATGTGGTATTTGGAAAAACAATGGCGCAGTGCCGTGGCCCAAGGTGAAGGCTATCAAGCGACGCCGAAAGATGAACAAATGGCCGCATTGGCACCACAAAGCGACGCGCAGCTACCAGGTTTATTGCGCTCGATTACGCCTATTTTAGTAGTGCTTCTTTTAATTGTTTTACCTCGCGTTCTTATGCTCGCTGGTGTCAGTGCCGACTGGATTAGCTTTGGTTTAACGCAACCGATTCTCTGGGCTAGTTTCGCTCTACTGTGTGGTTCGGCGGTCTGTTATGTGTTGTTCCCGCCAGTCCGACCAAACTTTGTTCGCACGGCTGGGCAGGGCGCTGACGACGCTTTATTGCCCCTCATTAACACAGCGGCCGTCATTGGTTTTGGTGGCGTGGTGATTCAAACCCCTGGGTTCCATGCCTTTGCCGCATGGTTGCTGGGGTTAAACCTGCCTGATTTATTGTCGGTGTTTATTTCAGCGAATTTAATTTCTGGTATTACAGCTTCGGCATCGGGCGGCTTACAGATCTTCATGTCGAGCCTAGCACCCGCTTACCTTGAGAGCGGAGTGTCGCCAGAGTTACTGCACCGGGTGGCGAACTTAGCGGCAGGTGGTCTCGATTCGTTGCCTCATTCAGGCGCGGTTATCGCTCTGTTCACGTTAATGGGCTTAACGCATAAAGAAGCCTATCGCGACATCTTCGTGGTGACTGTACTGGTGCCAATGTTAGCCGCGCTATTTGTCGTCGGGCTAGCAATGGTGTTGCATTAGACCAGTACTGTATTCACTGAGCGGTTTAAACCGCAAGAATAGCCAGTACGTCGCATCAGATGCGAGCTTAATCGCTAACGCATAGACATTGGGTTTAAAGCTCGCTACAAACGACAAAGCACAATAACAGAGGAAGATTCATGTTTACCTTAAAAAAGATCATCCCAGCGCTCGGCTTAGCTGCGTCACTGATTGTGACCGGCGGAGCTGTGGCTTCAGAGAAATGGTCCGTGAGCGAGCCTCAGGGCGAATTTAAAACCGTGCAAATCCAAACCACTGAAGGGACTTGGATGAGCGTGAATGTCAGCCCTGACGGCCAATACATTATTTTCGACATGCTCGGTGACATCTATCGGATGCCAGCTAGTGGTGGTGACGCAGAGTTGTTGCGTGGTGGTATTGCTTGGCACATGCAGCCAACCTACAGCCCAGACGGTCAGTTCATTGCTTACACCTCAGATGAAGGTGGCGGTGATAATATTTGGGTCATGAAAGCGGATGGCAGCGAAGCTTGGCAAGTGACCAATGAGAACTTCCGTTTGTTGAATAGCCCAGCCTGGAGCCCAGACGGTGAGTTTTTAGTGGCGCGGAAACATTTTACTGCGCGTCGCTCGCTTGGTGCCGGTGAGATTTGGATGTATCACAAGTCAGGCGGCCAAGGCGTGATGTTAACCGCACGGCCAAACGACCAGAAAGACCTCGGCGAACCTGCATTTTCGCCAGACGGCAAGTACGTCTATTACTCTCAGGATGATACTCCAGGGCAAACGTTCCACTACAATAAAGACTCGATTAGCGGTATTTACTCAATTAAACGCTATGAGTTAGCAACCGGTGAAATTGAAACGATTATTTCTGGTGCCGGTGGTGCAATTCGCCCAACACCGTCACCCGATGGCAAATACTTAGCCTTTGTTAGCCGTGACGACTTCCAAAGCAAGCTGTATGTTTATGATCTTGAAACTGGTGAACGCCGTGAAGTGTACGGTAACTTAAGCCGTGACATGCAGGAAACTTGGGCAATTCATGGTGTTTATCCGCACATGAATTGGACTGACGACTCTAGCAGCATTGTGTTCTATGCCGACGGTGGTGTGCGCAAGCTGAACGTGAATTCTGGCCAAGTGGCTGATATTCCGTTCTCGGTTGAAACCGAAAAACAAGTACAAACCGCGGTGCGCTTCCGTCAGCACATCGAAGCTGATGAATTTGACGTGCGTATGTTGCGTCACACAGCCATTGCACCAGATGCTAGCCGCGCCATTTACGAAGCCTTAGGCTACTTGTATGTGCGTGACTTGCAAAATAACCGTACCCAACGACTAACTAATCAGAGCGACCGTTTTGAGCAGTTCCCAGCGTTCTCGCGAGACGGTCGTTACTTGGTTTACACCACGTGGCACGACCAAGAGCAAGGGCAAGTTGTCCTGCGTGACCTGCGTAACAACCGTGAGCGTGTGTTACCGACTGGGCCAGGCAAGTTTGTTGAGCCTGTATTTGCGCCAGACGGGCAGTCGATTGTGTATCGGAAAGTCAGTGGTGGTTATCTCACCGATCCGAAACACGGTTTAGGATCAGGTTTGTATCATTTAGCGCTCGATGGTGAAGAGCCACGCCGCTTCTCACGCGCTGGCTCTAGTCCACAATTCGGCGCGAGCAATGACCGTGTGTATGTGAACGGTTTCGGTGCCGGTGGTCCTGAGTTGCGTAGTATCGATATTGCGACGGGCGAGAGCCGGACACTTTACACCTCTGGCCATGCGACCGAATACAAAGTGTCACCAGACGGAAAATATTTAGCCTTTGCTGAGCGTTTTCGGGTGTATGTGACGCCGTTTGTTGAGCGTGGTCAGCCGATTGCGATTGGTCCGAACGACCGTCAGTTCCCGGTACAGCAGATCTCCAAACGTGCCGGCGATAATATTAACTGGACCGCAGACAGCAGCAGTTTGTATTGGACCCTTGGCCCAGAACTTTATACCGCTAACTTAAACGGTATGTTCTCGATTCAAGGTAACGAAGACAAACAGCTCGTTGCCGACGGTATGAATATTGGTTTTACCCAAGCGGTTTACGCACCTGAGCAAACCATTGCATTTGTGGGTGCGAAAGTCGTGACCATGAATGGTGATGAAGTGTTTGAAAACGGTGCGGTGGTGGTCACTGGGAATAAAATCACAGCCGTGGGGCCACAGAATAGCGTGCAAATTCCACGTGGTGCGCAGGTTATTGATGTCACCGGCAAAACGATTATTCCTGGTTTAATCGACACCCACGCCCATGGTGCGCAAGGTGAGAACCAAATTATCCCGCAACAAAACTGGATGCTATATGCCGGTTTAACGTTCGGTGTCACGACCATTCATGACCCATCGAACAACACTGCGCAGATTTTCGCTGCCAGTGAGAAACAAAAAGCGGGTGTGATTGTTGGTCCACGCATTTTCTCAACCGGTACTATTTTGTATGGTGCGAATAGCCCAGGTGCTACAGCGCATGTTGACAGTCTCGACGACGCACTGTTCCATTTGGAGCGGATGAAAAAAGTTGGTGCATTCTCAGTGAAGAGTTATAACCAACCACGTCGCGACCAGCGTCAGCAGATCATTCAAGCCGCTCGTGAGCTAGAAATGATGGTGATGCCAGAGGGTGGTTCGTTGCATCAGCACAACCTCAGCATGATAGCTGATGGCCACACAGTGATTGAACACGCGATTCCACTTGAAGTAATGCATGAAGACGTCCTGCAGTTCTGGCAGCAAACAGAAACCGGTTATACGCCGACGTTAGGTGTCGCATACGGCGGTATTTGGGGTGAGAACTACTGGTATGCGCATACGGACGTTTGGAATCACCCACGCTTAAGCCAGTATGTACCTGAGCGGGTGTTGCGCCCACGTTCAATGCGCCGGGAAATCGCACCATCACATCACTACAACCACATTAATGTGGCGGCGGGTGCAAAACAGCTGCAAGACCGCGGCGTGTTGGTTACCGCAGGTGCCCATGGTCAGCGTGAAGGTTTAGCGCAGCATTGGGAAATCTGGATGATGGAGCAAGGCGGCATGACTGCTCATCAAGCGCTGCGCACAGCAACTTACGATGCTGCCAAAGCACTGGGTATGGAGCATGCAATTGGCTCGATTCAAACCGGCAAGTTGGCTGATTTAGCTATTATTGACGGTGATGTTTTGGCCGATTTACGCCGTAGCGATCGCGTCGTGTATACGATGGTGAATGGTCGTTTGTTCGACGCTGAAACGATGAATGAACTGGGTGCAAAACCACGTGAGCGTCGTCGTTTCTACTTTGAGCAGTAAATAAATTGTAAAGATATTAGGGGTTTACCCTAAGTTTAAAAGCCTCGGACTGGTTCCGAGGCTTTTTTGTAGCATAACAAACGCTATGGTAATTCGTCGTGTTTTTTCGTCGTTTTATCTTGCCCACTGCCTCTCGGTGAGGGAAGCCCCTCATGACAAAATATCGATATTTATTAACAATTTCATAACAAAACGATCTATTTAGCGTGCGTTTACTTTTATTGTGGACTCTCTAACTTAACTCATGGTTTGTTCTTAATTTGCTGACACCTTATTACCTACCAGTAATTTACTGAGAACCAGTAATCTACTGAAAGTAATGCGGTATTTCTTCGTTTAAGAGCGAACCTGATAAAAACACGAATAACAACACAAGTTCACTAACAAGAAGAAAATTCATGAAAAATTCAAATCGTAAAGTTATACCTTTCACAGCAATTGCTGTACTAACTGCATCGGCACTTGCCGTTCCGCTCGCAACGACCTTTGCTGCTGATGATGCACAGAATACATCCAGCGAAGCGACTTCGCCGGTTCTCATTCAAACAGAACAAGCACGTCCAGCGCCAAGAGGCGCACAACGCTCGCAGCCGACCTTGCCATTGCAAGCGCAAGGTCGTCCCGCGGCCGATGGCCTAGTCACCGGTTTTATCGTGGCATTCAGCCCAGAGCGAGACCCTGAAGTAGAAGCGAAAGTTCGTGGTAACCCAAGTGAGCGTGGCGCTTTGATGCAGCAACGTGCTGCACAGCTCTCTGCTCGGGCCGGAAAATCAATGCGTTTTCAACGAGCAATGGGTTTAAACCATCACTATGTTTTTGCGTTAGAGGAGCGTTTGACTCCGGCTGAAGTTAAAGCCGTGCAAGCAGAATTGATGCAGGTTGAGGGCGTCGTCGCAGTTGAAGAGAACCGCTTGCATACTTTCCAATCGACACCCAATGATCCAAGCTATGTGAACCAATGGCATTACCGTGAAGCGGTTGGTGGCATTAACGTTGAAGCTGCCTGGAGCCAAGGTATCACCGGTCAAGGTACGGTGGTTGCGGTACTCGATACCGGCTATCGACCGCATATTGATTTAAATGCGAATATTCTTCCCGGTTACGACATGATCACCGATGTCTTCATGGCCAATGACGGTAACGGACGCGATAGCGACGCACGAGATCCGGGTGACTGGGTGAGTGCAGGCGCTTGTGGTTTTAACAATCCAGCACAAAACTCCAGTTGGCATGGTACCCATGTTGCGGGCACTGTTGCGGCGGTGACCAATAATAATCGTGGTGTCGCCGGCGTTGCTTATGGAGCGAAAGTAGTGCCAGTGCGAGTGCTTGGGCGTTGCGGCGGTACGACTGCAGACATCGCTGATGGTATTTTGTGGGCAGCAGGCTTGTCGGTGCCAGGTGTACCGAGCAATGCGAATCCAGCGGACGTGATTAACTTGAGTCTCGGTGGCGGTGGCAGCTGCCAGTCAGTCACGCAAAGTGCAATTAACAGTGCGCGCAACGCAGGTTCAGTTATTGTTGTTGCAGCGGGCAACAGCAGCGCGAATGCTGGAAGTTTCACGCCAGCAAGTTGTAACAATGTGGTGACCGTTGCTGCGACAAATCGTGACGGTGGCCGTGCTTACTACTCAAACTTCGGTGCCGTGGTTGACCTCGCTGCACCCGGCGGTGCGCAAAGCTTTGCCAATGATCCGGAAGGTGTATTGTCGACTTTCAATAGTGGCACAACGACGCCAGCGAGTGATAACTATCGCTATAGCCAAGGCACGTCGATGGCAGCGCCACATGTTGCTGGTATTGCAGCCTTAATTCGCCAGGCTAATCCTTCGGCAACACCGGCTCAGGTTGAGCAAATCCTGCGTGACACGGCACGTAGCTTCCCCGCGTCGTGTAGCGGTTGTGGTGTCGGTATTGTTGATGCTGGCGCAGCAGTTTCACTTGCCTTAGGCGGCAGTGGCGGTGGTCAAAGTGGTGGTGGCGCGGTGGACAACCTGTCAGCTGCTACCGACCAATGGAATCGTTTTACCATGCAAGTTCCAGCGGGCATGACCACTCTTGAAGTGCGTATTTCTGGCGGTACTGGCGATGCGGACTTATATGTTCGGTTCGGTGCACAACCACAGTTGAATAACTGGGATTGTCGACCGTATCAATGGGGTAACAACGAAGTGTGTACCATTACCAATCCTGCTGCAGGTACTTGGTACTTTGGTGTGCATGCGTATGAAGCATACTCTGGTGTACGTTTAGAAGCGACTTACTCAAACTAAGGTCTGAGTGCTTTTTACTTCATGGGCCGGAATTCCGGCCCATTTTTTCTGGTCTTGCTATTCGGCGGCAATTTCAGCAATCAGTTGCCGGAACCATTTGTGCCCTTCATCGTGCTGCAATAGCGGGCTCCAAATCATTTGTAAATCGATAGGCGGAATCTCGAAAGGCGGTTTCCGCAAGACCATGTCGGGGTGGTTTTCATACAGCTTGGCTGCCCGTGTTGGCAAGGTTGCAATTAAACCTTCTAGGGTTAAATGCATCGCCACATGGTAATTCCGAGTAAACACGCGAATTCGCCGCTGCTTACCAATCTTCGCTAAGGCTTCGTCAACCCAGCCGAGTTTTTGCACTGCGTCAGGTGTCATACCAATGCCAACCCCAAAACCAGTTTTACTCACCCAACAATGTTGTGCTTGGAGGTAGTTTTTTAAATTGTAATCGTCGAGGATAGGGTGGTCTTTGTGAATTAGGCAGGTGAAATCATCTTGCCAGAGCATTTTTTGATGAAATGACTGCGGTAAATCATCGAAGCGGTTAATGGCAATGTCCACTTTACCGTTTTCGACGTCATGAAAGCTGACGTCGCTTGGCGTCATCAAATCAATCGTCACGCTTGGCGCTTGTTCGCGCAGTGCTTTCAACAGCGGCGACATAAGCGTTGAAGCCGCATAGTCGGAAATCATGATGCGAAACACACGATCACTGGTTTCGGCGGTAAACGTGCGCGTTGGTTGAATGACTTCTTCAACCGCATAAAGAATTTTTTGTACTTTCGGTTGCATGGCTAGGGCACGCTCGGTGGCGACCATGCCTTCGCTGGTACGGACTAAAATCGGATCGTTAAGAATTGTTCGCAATCGTTTCAAGCCATTACTCATGGCCGGTTGTGTAATATTCAGCTGTTCTGCGGCGCGGGTGACGTTTTGTTCACGCAGTAATGCATCTAAATAAACAAGCAGGTTTAAATCTAGATTGCGAAAGTGGTTCATAAATGAATTGCTCATTCGTTTGTATATAAATAGGATGAATGGAATTATAAAGCACAACCATAGAACTGCAATCAACATCAGGAAATGAGGGAAAAAGGATGGCCGAATGTCGCCGTATTGCGCGCATTATTTTGCATGGCTTTCATCGTCATTATCAGCGTTTCAGTGCGATTACTGCCGAAGCAAAATTGCATTTTGCCAAGCGCGAATGGCACGCCATGCAGCGCGCGGCTAGAGAGCGGATTTCATTTTATGATGAGCGTGTGAAGGAAACGATTGCACTCCTGCGCAAGGATGGTGTTGACGACGAGCCAAACGAAACATTGTGGCAAGACGTTCGCAGCTTTTATGAGGAATTGTTGCAATTCCACCCGCAAGCAGAGCTCGCCGAAACTTTCTTTAACTCGGTGTTTTGTAAGCTTTTCCACCGTCGCTACTTTCACAATCAGTTCATCTTTGTGGAATCAACTTTAGCTCGGCGCATTCCACTCCCCGTTGAAAGTGAATACCGTTCATATTTCCCAGTTGCAGAAGGCGTGCAGGAAACTCTGCGACGGATGATCAGTGAGTTCGATTTCCATGCACCGTTTGCTGATCTCGAAAGCAGCGTGGCGCAACTAATGCGGGCCTTTCAACGCCAAGCGAAAGTGCGAGCACTGGCTGCACATCAGCTCCGTGTCGATATTCTAGAGAATCCGTTTTACCGCAATAAAGCCGCCTACGTGGTTGGGCGAATTGTTACCGAAGAGCAAAGTTACCCGTTTATTGTGCCAGTGCTCGTGAACAGTGACGGCGAGCTCTATGTGGATGCCTTGATTACCGACGTTAATCAAATGACGATTATTTTTAGTTTTTCACGTGCGTATTTTATGGTGGAATGTCGTGCGCCAAGTGCGCTCGTACGCTTTTTGAAAAGCATTATGCCGCGCAAAACCTTGGCGGAACTCTATTCTTCGATTGGTTTACATAAACAAGGCAAAACCGAATTCTACCGCGAGTTATTGCATCATTTTGCCCACTCTGACGAGCAGCTGGTGGCCGCGCCGGGTATTCGTGGCTTGGTCATGATGGTATTTACGCTGCCGTCGTTCCCCTATGTATTTAAGGTGATTCGTGATGAGTTTGGTGAGAGCAAACCATTTGGTCGCGATACCGTTCTGTCACGCTATCAGTTGGTTAAGCGCCATGATCGGGTAGGGCGAATGGCCGACACCATTGAATACTCGAATGTTGCACTGCCGATCAATCGTATTTCCGACGATTTGCTCGCTGAGCTTAAACGCTCGGTGGCTGGTTCACTTGAGTTTGAAGGTGACTTATTAATTATCCGTCATTTATACATTGAGAAGCGGATGATCCCGCTCAACATGTATTTAGAATACGCCAGCATCGAGGAAACCGAAGCGATTGTGGCTGATTACGGTAAAGCGATTAAAGAAATGATTGCGGCAAATATCTTCCCCGGCGATATGCTATTGAAGAACTTCGGTGTCACGCGGACTCGGCGGGTCGTCTTCTATGACTATGATGAAGTACAGTATTTGCATGAAATGAATTTCCGTTCGTTGCCGAAAGCGACCAATTATCATGACAGTCTCATGGACGGTAACTCGGTGTCGGTAGCGCCAAATGACGTTTTTCCTGAACAACTGCCGACTTATGTGTTCCCACAAAAACGGCTGCGCGACTTGTTTATGAGTCTGCATCCCGAGCTTGCCGACCCTGAGTTCTGGCGAACTCAGCAAGCGCGCGTAGCTTCTGGAGTTTTGCCGGATATTTTTCCATACCCGCAAGACATTCGTTTTTTGCATGTAAAATATGACGAAAAAAGCCCGCTGCCAGACTAAACCAGCAGCGAGCAAATGAGGAAGCAAATGACTTCGCTATCGAGGCGCCAAGGCTAGGCGGCAGGCGACTTGTTAAACTGTTCTTCTTCCGTTGAACCGCGCAACGCCGTTACCGATGACTGTCCACCTTGAATGACATTGGTGACATCGTCAAAGTAACCGGTTCCCACTTCTTGCTGGTGGGCAACGAAGGTATAACCACGGTCAGCAGCAGTGAACTCTTCTTCCTGCAATTTGACATAGGCTGACATGTCATTGCGCGCATAGTCATAGGCGAGGTTGAACATGTGGTACCACATGTTATGCACACCGGCTAAGGTGATGAACTGGAACTTGTAACCCATTGCCGCGAGCTCACGCTGGAACTTGGCGATTGTGGCGTCGTCGAGATTGCGCTTCCAGTTGAATGACGGCGAGCAATTGTAGGCAAGTAATTTACCTGGGTATTTGGCATGAATGGCTTCTGCAAACTTACGTGCTTCTTCAAGGTCAGGTTTAGCAGTTTCACACCAAACTAAATCCGCATATGGCGCATAGGCAAGGCCGCGCGAAATCGCCTGATCAATCCCCGCATGCACCTTATAAAAACCTTCTGCAGTGCGTTCTCCGGTTAAGAATGGTGCATCGTTCGGGTCAACATCGTTGGTTAGCAAGTCAGCTGCGTTGGCGTCAGTCCGAGCAACAATTAACGTGTCGGTGCCGGCAACGTCGGCGGCAAGGCGTGCTGCAATTAACTTCTGCACCGCTTCTTGGGTTGGCACAAGAACTTTACCGCCCATGTGACCACATTTTTTCACCGAGGCGAGCTGATCTTCAAAGTGCACGCCAGCCGCACCGGCTTTGATCATGCCTAACATCAGTTCATAGGCATTCAAAACACCACCAAAACCAGCTTCAGCATCAGCGACGATAGGGGCGAAGTAGTCGATGTAACCTTCGTCATCTGGACCAATGCCTTTCGACCATTGAATTTGGTCAGCGCGAGCAAACGAGTTGTTAATCCGCTCAATGACTTTTGGTACTGAGTCAACCGGATAAAGCGACTGGTCAGGGTACATGCTAGCAGCAGAGTTATTGTCCGCAGCAACTTGCCAGCCAGACAGGTAAATGGCTTGCAAACCGGCTTTAACTTGTTGCACGGCTTGGCCACCGGTTAACGCACCGAGCGCATTGACATAGTTTTTGCCGAACTTCTCTTGTGCAGCGCCATTCACTAAGCGCCAGAGCTTTTCAGCACCTTTTTCTGCATGCGTGTAGGTTACTTGACGTGAGCCGCGCAGGCGGACTACGTCTTCGGCACTATAGGTGCGCTCGATACCTTCCCAGCGCGGGCTGTTTGCCCATTTGTCTTGCAGTTCTTGTACAGCTTTTTGAAAGTGTGTTGGAGCAGTCATGGCTTCATTCCTTGTGGTGTTAGCGATTTTATGAATTAGAGATAGTTGTATCCCGGCAGCGTCAGAAACTCAGTGAGTTGGTCTGCCGTGGTTATTTCTTCAAGCAGCGTTTGCGCGATTTCAAAGCGTTCGTTGAGCCAACGCTCGTTACCGACTTCGCTTTTTACAATCTGTGCTTCTTCGGCCAGCATGCCGCGGAACAGCTCTTTCGAAATCACACGGCCGTCGCTCAAGGTCTTGCCGTGTTGAATCCATTGCCAAATCGATGTGCGGCTAATTTCTGCAGTGGCGGCGTCTTCCATCAGGCCGTAAATTGGCACACAGCCTTTGCCATAAAGCCAAGCAGCAATGTATTGCAATGCCACGCGAATATTCGTGCGCATTCCGGCTTCAGTGCGTTCACCGGCACTCGGCTCGAGTAAATCTGCCGCAGTGATCTCGGCATCGGTGTCGCGGGTTACGTGAAGTTGATTGGGATAATCACCAATGTGTTTGGCAATGACTTCACGAACGGTTGGGGCAAGACCAGGGTGGGCTATCCAAGTGCCGTCATGACCATTACTAAATTCGAGTTCTTTGTCGGCACGAACCTTGGTGAGAATCTGTTCGTTTTCGTCTGGGTTCTTGCTGGGAATAAAGGCTGCCATACCGCCCATGGCAAGGGCACCGCGCTGGTGACAGGTTTTGATTAATAACCGTGAGTAGGCGCTCAAGAACGGTTGGTTCATGGTCACCACTTGACGGTCTGGCAAGACTCGGTCGGCATGAGCGCGCAGAGTTTTGATATAGCTGAAGATGTAATCCCAACGGCCGCAGTTGAGGCCGACAATATGATGTCGCAGGCTGTGCAGAATCTCGTGCATTTGAAACACTGCTGGTAAAGTTTCAATCAGAACGGTGCAGCGAATAGTGCCGCGAGCTTGTTGCGTGGCATCCTCGAGTTCAGAGAAAATATCCTGCCACCATTGAGCTTCACTGTGGTGTTGCAGTTTCGGGACATAGAAGTAGACGCCACTGCCATTGGCAATGCGAGTTTGATAGTTGTGCAAGTAATACAAGACTGCATCAACGAGGCCGCCAGGTACCGGCTTACCGTCGACAAGCAGGTGCTTTTCAGGTAGGTGCAAACCACGTACTCGCGCAATTAAGAGTGCTGGGTTGGATTTCAGCTGATAGTGTTTGCCATTCGCAGGGTCGGTGTATTCAATGGTGCCTACGTTGGCGTCACGCAGGTTAATTTGCCCCTGCATTAGACCGTCCCAAGTCGGTGACTGGGCGTCTTCGAAATCCGCCATGAACACGTCAACATCCGCATTGAGCGCATTGATGATCATTTTCCGGTCGACTGGACCTGTGATTTCCAGATGACGTTTCTGTAAGTCCGTTGGAATTGCTGCCACTTTCCAGTTACTTGCCCTTACTTCAGCCGTCGCAGGGTCAAAGTCAGGTAACTGACCACTATCGTATTGCGTTTGAGCGTGCTCACGAGCTTGGAGTAGTTGCTCCAGACGTGGGCGGTACTGTCTCGTGAGTTGCACCAAAAGCGTTTTCGCTTGGTCAGTAAAAAGCTCAGAGAACTCTGGACTTAGGGTTTTGGTAAACTGTAAATCGTGGGCTGTGCTGCTCATAGTATGACCTGAGTTGTTAGGTGTTTGTTAAATCTGAACTCAGTATGTGCCCACTACAACCATTCATCCAATTTATGAATTTGATTGCAGTCATTCACGAGACTTATAAATATAGAGCATAAGCATGGTGAATTATTGTCTGTTTTATCGGCGAATTATGGGCAAAAAAAAAGCCCCAAGTGTTGACACACTTAGGGCTTAAGCGTTTGCTTTGGGTGGTTTAGACGTGACCAAACACTTCGAACGATGCGCTATTTAGCCACAAGTGCACCAGAATACTGGCGACATAACCAAGGAAAATCACCGGCGCCCACTTCAGATGAGACATGAAGGTATAGTAACCGCGAGCTTGCCCCATTAAAGCGACCCCAGCAGCTGAACCAACTGACAGTAAACTACCACCCGTGCCAGCGGTTAAGGTGATCAGGAGCCAATGGCCATGGGACATTTCTGGTTGCATGGTCAACACCGCAAACATCACCGGAATGTTATCGATCACCGCAGAAGCCATACCGAGCACAATGTTGGCATAGGTTGGGTTCCATTGGTTAAAGAGGAAATCAGACATGAGTGCCAAATAGCCAAGGAAACCAAGGCCACCGACGCACATAACGACACCATAGAAGAACAGGAGAGTGTCCCACTCGGCGCGGGCAACTCGGCTGAAAACATCGAATGGCACCACACTACCGAGGCGTTTCAGACGTTCTTGATCGCCAGCCCGCTCGGCCATCGCTCGTTTGCGTGCCAGCGAGCCGGGTAAGGTCATCCGTAAGAAATAACCAAAGAACTGCAAGTAACCGAGGCCCATCATCATGCCCAAGACAGGAGGCAAGTGGAGTAGGGTGTGGCAAGCGACTGCGGTCGCAATAGTCAGCAAAAACAACGTCATAATACGGAACGCACCGCGCTTGAGTTCGACGTCTTCGTTCTGTGCGCTTGGCTTCCGGTTTTCGATAAAGAAGCTCATGATAATTGTCGGCACGAGGAAGTTGACAGCCGACGGAACGAGCAATACCAAGAACTCTTGCGCTGAAACCATACCAGCCTGCCAGACCATCAGCGTGGTGATATCACCGAATGGGCTAAAAGCGCCCCCCGCGTTGGCGGCAACGACAATGTTGACACAGCAAATGGCAATAAAGCGTTTGTCACCTTCCGCCACTTTCATGACCACGGCGCACATCAGTAATGCGGTGGTTAAGTTGTCGGCGATAGGGGAAATTAAGAAGGAGAGAACCCCGGTAATCCAGAATAGGCTGCGATAGCTAAACCCTTTGCGGATCATCCAAGCGCGCAGTGCATCAAACAAACGACGCTCTTCAAGTGCGTTGATATAGGTCATGGCCACTAACAAGAAGAGCATAAGCTCGGCAAATTCGAGCAGGGTATGCCTAAATGCCGTTTCGGCAGCGTCTTGCATGCCTTGCTGGGTATATACAGCGCCAATAAGTATCCAGATAATACCGGCGGCAACGAGCACCGGTTTCGACTTGCGCATGTGGAGCTTTTCTTCGCCCATGACCAACATGTAGGCGACGATGAAAATTCCGAGTGCAATGTAGCCGATACCTGAACGAGTGAGATCTATTTCTGGCGCAGCAGCGAGCGCCATCGGGCTAAACAAGAGTCCGATAGTGAGGGTAAGCAATCCTATTGCGAGTTTCATTTGTTATAACCTAGCGTGTTCCAGTGCGGAGCAATCGCACTGGCGGTGCGAACAGAAGAGGCCTGCCTTCTCGGCATAGGTAGGGGCCGAAAGGCGGCGCAAGATTACCACAAATAAAAAATAATGCGAGTACTTACTTTGAGAAATTACCGGTGATTTAGGGGTATATTCGACTAAGGTCTAGAAACCAATTTTCGGACATAAAAAAACCCGTTCGCACTGAACGGGTTTCTTTAATAATGGTGCCCAGAGGCGGAATCGAACCACCGACACGGGGATTTTCAATCCCCTGCTCTACCGACTGAGCTATCTGGGCAAATACGGTTAACGCACTTGCGTTGTGGGTGCAATTAAACGTTTTCTTCGGTTTGAAGTCAACCGCTTTTTAACGCTTTCAGGTTTAATTGCTCAGGAAATGCCCATTTTGACCATTTTCCTGAGCAAGGTCCGCTGTTACGCCTTTTTGTCGTAGCGCAAATAGGTGCTACCAGCTAGGCAACGCTCGTAAAAGTCTGTCCAACGGACACCCTCACGCGGCGCTAAATTGCCTTTGCGGATTTGCTTGTCGATTGCTTTCTTCACCATTTTCGCCATGTAGTCCGTGTTGTACTGCATGGTTTCGAGGACTTTCTCGGCAGAGTGGCCGGGCACGATCTCTTCAATGTAGAACGCACCTGGTTCGTCGTCGTGACTAAAAATATGAACTTCCGTCAAGCGCCCAAATAAGTTGTGCATGTCACCCATGACGTCTTGATAAGCGCCGGTGAGGAACATACCGATCGGGTAGCTTTCGCCGCGCTGCAATCGGTGCATAGGGATATTGTCGCTAATCGAGTTGTTCTCGATATATTTGCCAATCTTACCGTCACTGTCACAGGTAATATCCGCAATCGACACTCGCACTTCTGGTTTTTCATGTAAACGCGTCAACGGCACAATCGGTAGTAACTGACCGATAGCCCAAGTGTCCGCTGCTGATTGGAAGATCGACATGTTCGCCAGGTACTGACTTGCCAAGGTGTCTTCAAGTTCTTCGAGTTCTTGAATCTGACGAGTTTCTTCGTCGAGCTTCTGGTGAATCTCGGTCAATACCAACCAATACATGGTGTCGATTTTCGCCATTTCACGAATGCTTAAAATACCCAGCTTAAATGCTTCATAAGCACTCTGCTTGTAGGCAGCCGCATCGTTAAAACGTTCTTGCGGGTGCAAGTCATTGGCTCCGACCAGCTCGCGCATGTTACTAACCAGTACGTGCTCACCTTCTTCCACTGTGATGTCAAAGTCGGTTGCACCAGGATTAATTTCACCAACCACATTGGTGACAACTAAGCTGTGGTGAGCGGTAATTGCACGGCCACTTTCACTGACGAGATTTGGATGCGCGACTTTCTCGAGATCACAGATTTGCTTCACACCGTAAACAACGTCAGCTACGTATTCGTCGGTCGAGTAGTTTCGTGACGAGTCTGTTGTGGTACTGCTACCGTCATAATCGATGCCAAGCCCGCCACCAATATCAAGATATTCGAGTGGCATGCCCATCTGTACCATTTTGGCGTACAAACGCGCGCCTTCGGTAATGGCTTCTTTCACTTTACGGATATCGGAAATTTGACTGCCGATATGGAAGTGCAACAGTTTGGCGCAGTGCAGCATGTCGTGTTGCTTGAGGTATTCCATCGCATTCACGATTTCAGCAATACTCAGGCCGAACTTGGCGCGGTCACCACTGGAGCTTGACCATTTGCCGGTGCTACGCACCATCATTTTTGAGCGCAAGCCAATCATGGGGTCGACTTTGTACTTCTTCGACAAGCGCACGAGCATTTCTAATTCGGAGAACTTCTCGACAACGACGATCATTTTGCGGCCGAGGTGGCGGCCTAACAACGCCATGGTCAGGTAGTCTTCGTCTTTGTAACCATTCAAAATGGTTAGTGCATCTGGGTTTTCGTTATACGCCATAACCGCCATGAGCTCTGGTTTTGAACCAGCCTCTAAGCCGTAGTTATAGGGTTCGCCTGCGTCCATGATCTCTTCGACCACTTCGCGCATCTGGTTAACTTTGATTGGATAAACGCCAACATATTCACCTTCGTAACCCGCGGTTTCGATGGTGTCACGGAAGGTTTCGTTAAGAATTTCGACCTGTGAACGGAGAATATCGTGAAAACGGATAACCGCTGGAAACTGAATGCCTTCAGCTTCCATTTCCGCCAAGACTTCGGCCATGTCGATATAAACGTCTGGTTTACGATGGTTCGGCGAAATTTGGATATTGCCATGCTCGCCAATGCTAAAATAGCCAGCGCCCCAACGTTTTACGCCATAAAGATCTTCGGCGTCATCGATAGTCCAGTTCTGTGTTTCTTGGCTCATTTACGGCAGTCCTCCAATACTAACAACAATTCACGGACGATCTTGGCCGCAAATACATCGGAATTTCCAGTTGGGTCGATCTGTGGTGACAATTCGACGACGTCACAACCGACTAAATTACGCTCACGGAGCAATTTAATCAGGCTCACGAACGAGTGGAAATCTTCTCCACCTGGCTCTGGTGTCCCTGTGCCCGGCAAAAATGACGGGTCAAAATAATCGAGATCGAGTGTTAAATAAATGGGTCGATCCGCAGGAATTGCGGCGATCGAATCGAGAAAATCTTTCCGCGATGTGCGCACTGTTTTGTGTTCACGCATGTACTGATATTCTTCGCGAGTTCCTGAGCGGATTCCGTACTGAATCAATTCATGGTTTGGACCGAAATGATCCAGCGCGCGACGAATAATTGACGCATGCGAGTAGTGAAAACCGGTAAAGCCGTCACGCAAGTCAGCATGCGCGTCTAAGTGCACGAGAACGAGGTCTGGATACTGGTTCAAATACTTGACGATTGGTGCGTACGAGATGGAGTGCTCGCCACCGAGTGTCATGACTTTCACGCCTTCAGCGGCTAAATCAATCTCGCCAAAAATCTTATTAAAGTCATCGCTAGCATGACGCCACTGTGATTCAACGTCAGTGCTTTCACCTAACTGCAAGTTACCCAAGTCGAAAAACTCGTGGTCTTCTAAATCGAGGTCGAGATAGGGAGAATAAGACTCGATGTCTTCTGAAACAGCGCGCAAGCCGTCGGGCCCGTAGCGTGTTCCTTTGCGAAAGCATGCGGTTCCGTCAAAACCAAAACCAATCACATAACTACGATTGCTTTCGATTGAGGTTGCTAATTCAGCACCGAAATAAGCGCGAACCGGCTCGTCTAAATGGACCGGAATAGGAAACGTTTTAGCCAATTCCAATTACCCTCTAAGGTTATCATGTGCCAGCGACCTTAATGGCCGAACAACAGGTGGTCAAAAAAAGGCCGCCATTATGCGGTTTATTTACTCGTTTTTGAAGTGATATTTACGCCTTGCAAGCCAAGTTGTAACTGCACCAAACGCGCATCCAACGGCTTGTCGCGTTCGAATGTTAAATGCAGCGGTACATGAACCACATGTTCCTGTTCTAGACCTATCATCATAGCAGTTTTGCCGCTTAAAATCGCATCGACTGCGGCAGCACCAAGTTGCATTGCTAAAATACGGTCTTGCGCATTGGGCCGACCACCACGTTGAATGTGCCCAAGTGGACATGGGTGACAGGTCACACCGGTGGCTTTGCTTAAATTTTTACTCAGCTCGTGAACGCCGCCCGGCCATAAGTTCTCTGACAAAATCACTACGTAACTGCTGTCTGGAAATGCTGCGCGTGCTTGCAAAATACCGTCTGCTAGTTCTGCGAGTTTCGGTTGCGGTTCCAATTCAGGCAGAATCATGGCTTCAGCGGCAGCCGCAATGGCCGCGTGTAAACCAATAAAACCCGCATGGCGACCCATAACTTCGATAATGAATACCCGCGCCATCGCTTCGGCGGTTTCGCGGACTTTGTCAATCGCGTCCATGGCGGTATCAACCGCGGTGGCGAAACCGATGGTCACGTCAGTTCCGGCCAAGTCGTTGTCAATGGTTCCGGGTACACCAATAACTTGGCCTCCCCAGTATTGATTTAAATGGTGAGCGCCGCGAAATGAGCCGTCACCACCAATAACCACTAACGCCGAGATGTCGTGTTGATCGAGAACTTGAGCTGCCTTTTTCGCCACATCCACTTCGCGAAATTCTGGAAAGCGTGAACTTTTCAGAAACGTGCCACCACGTTGGCTTACTAAACGCATGTCGTCTGGATGTAACGGTACATTTAAGTCTTCAACAATGCCGCGGAAACCATGGCGAAACCCGATGACTTCAAGATCATGTTGCCACGCCGTATTCACGATTGCGCGAATACAAGCGTTCATGCCAGGGGCATCACCACCACTTGTGATTACCGCGATTTTCTTCATAGAGATTTCCTTATTACTTGCAATACGTCATTATCGATCGCTAAATTTAAGACCTGAATACACAACACGACTGATAAAATTGTTAGAACCCATCATTTTTACAGATTTTATAGGCTTTTGCCTAGTAAAATGACGAAAAGATCCCAGGGCTTGGTGGTTCCTTCAACGACCGAGCACTAGTGAAAAATGACAGAGAGGTAACCGTGAGTCAGCAGCAGGAAATAAGTCCCACCGGAAAGCTTAGCACGTCGACCGCAATTGAGTTTGCGACAGCATGTTTGCAAAAAGCTGGCGCTCGCGCCGACATTGCTGAACAAATGGCGAAAAGCTTGGTTTACGGGGACCTATTTGGCTTCCGAACGCACGGACTTCGGCGCTTACCTTACAACGTCAAGCAGTTACAATCAGGTCAGTCTCAGGGGCAGGGTGACGTTGACGTGGTGCAGGAACGATTGGCGACTGCACATTGGGACGCCCATGGTTTGTCAGGTTTGTATGTGATTCCTCAAGCCGTTGAGCATGCGATTAGCAAAGCACGTGATTGTGGGACAGCAACTGTGGTCGTGCGCCGTTGCGATCACGTTGCCAGTTTAGCGGCTTATCTGCATTTAGCGACCGAGCAGGGCATGGTGATTAGTATGCTGGCGAGTACCCCCGCACAAGCGAGTGTTGCGCCATTTGGCGCTAAAAGCCGAGTATTTTCGCCTAATCCGTTCGGCTTTGCGGTGCCTTATTCGCCACAAGGCGAAGCGAATAGTCCGCAGCGTTCGATTATGTTTGATATGAGCTTCTCGGTGACCGCTGCGGGAAAGGTTCGCCAAGCCTATGATCGCCAAGAGTCCTTGCCTTGGCCTGCAATTATAGCACCGGACGGCAGTGCGACAGCGAACCCAGCAAGCTACCTTGATGAGGGTGGAGCTTTGTTGCCTTTGGGTGGTATTGACCTTGGGTTTAAAGGCTATGGATTGTGCCTGATGAGTGAGCTTCTCACCATGGGACTTACGGGTTATGGCCGTGATGTCGGAGCCGACGACGGTGAATTTAACTCGGTGTATATTCAAGTAAGCGATCCAACCGCGTTTACGTCTACGGCAGAGTTTGATCGCGTGGTTGCCGATTTAGCGCAGCGTTGTTTGCAGGCGGAGCCGATTAATGCGGAACAGCCGCCACGATTACCCGGAGAGCGTGCTTGGCGCGAGTTCGATCGGCAAATGAATCAAGGTGTCGAGTTGGACGAACTAACCTGGCCACGTCTTTGTCATGTGGCCAGGAAGCTTGGTGTGGCAATACCGGCCAGCACTGCCGAGCGGTCATAATTAGAAAGCTTGCCTAGAAACCCGGCCCAGCAATCTGAGTGCTAATACTGATGAATACTAGCATCGATGAATACCAGCCATAATTACGGCTGTAAGCGCTGTAGTTGCCAACTGGCGTTGTCGTGGGTGTAACGAAAACGATCGTGTAAACGGGCACGCCGACCTTGCCAAAATTCAAATACCCGCGGAACCACCAAAAAACCGCCCCAAGTGGGTGGTAATGGGAGCTTTTCAGCATCAGCAAAACGCGCCTCAACAGCTTGGTACTGTGCATCTAAGCTCGCTCGGTCGGCCACTGCAGAGCTTTGCTCGGAAGCCCAAGCGGCAATTTGGCTTGCACGCGGACGCGATTGAAAGTAGCGCAGGTTTTGTGCGTCCGTTAAACGCTGAGCCACGCCTTGAATATGAATTTGGCGTTCTTGCGGTAACCAAGCAAAATGCAAACTGCAATTCGGATTAGCAGCGAGCTGTTGGCCTTTTTGACTGTTGTAGTTGGTATAGAAAACGAAGCCTTCGGTGTCGAAGCGCTTTAGCAAAACGACCCGTTGCGTTGGGATATTGTCAGCACACGTGGCAACAACCATGGCGGTAGGGTCGGTCCCAAGCCCATCATTGAGTGTTTCATCAAACCACGATTTAAATTGTTCGAATGGGTCCGCTAACAGGTCGTCACGTTCTAACGTGCGACTCGCGTAGTCTCGACGAATATCTTCCAAGCTCATATTTTTTACACCCGTAACAGAGAGGAAGCGATACGTTATCGACTGCCGTTTATGTGTCGCCGTCTATTTGTCGACTTGCAACAGGGCAGTGTGCTCAAACGCGATCGCAGTATTATTCATGAATAACGTAAGAAGATGCTGATCGGTTTCCGACAAATCACCCACACCTTCAATAAACAACATATAAAACGCTCCATGTGAGGTCTGATAAAGTCCATAGTAGGTGTTATTGTGAATCTGATAGGCTACTTGGTCTTTGCGCTGGCGCAAAGTTTCTAAAATCTCTCGCACTTCCGGTTGCTTTAATTGCTCGCCAACCCGACTGCAGTATTGTCCTGTCGCGGCAATAATCTGCAGTTGCTCGGTGCTGTCGCCGCTGGCGGTGAAACCGTCGAGTGGAAGCTTGTAGTAGGCCGCCACTTTTGAACGGGTCAGCAAAGCGACCAACTGTTCAAGAATACCCTGACTGAGTTGATTCACCGACCGAGCTGAAAAAATTTCTGCTGAGGCTTGAATAATACGCTCTAGGCCTTGTTTGTATTGCTCAATAGCCTGCAAGTCACGAAAAGCACGTAAGCTTGAATACATCAGCGTGAGGAGCTTGCGGTAAGTCAGCTCCGTTTTTTCTTTGTAGTCGTCAATATCATACTTGGCAATGACTTCTTCTTCAGGAGCTTGTCCCGGTTGACCGGTACGCAGCACAATCCGAATCAGACGATTGCCGAGCTGCTCGCGAGTCCAACGCGCAACATTCAAGCCGGCATGATCATCTTCCATGACGACATCAAGCAACATCAGAGCGAAATCGTCCCGCGCTTGCAAGACTTCTTTGGCCTCTGCTGCTGAATAAGCCGAATGAAACTGCAGCGGCCGTTGGTCTAATTTGAAGTCGCCGAGTGCCATTTTCGTAATGACATGAATTTCTTCGTCGTCATCAACGATTAAAATGTGAAACGGTTCTGTCGCGCCGGCGACTTCGATTGTTTTGCTGTCATCGGCAAAAAGAAAATCTTCCATTACCTAAATCCTTGTTTAAACCAACGCTGACCTTAGGTTCTTATGGCTGTCGCCGATACTTATGTTCACCTGCAACAAAGGTGTGAATCACACGGATACGCCAAAGATCTTCTGGCTTAATGGCAAACGGGTCTTGGTCGACAATAATAAAGTCGGCCCATTTGCCCGGTTCTAGGCTTCCTGTGACATCGTCAAAATGGCCGGCATACGCGGCATCGATAGTAAAACCGCGCACCGCTTCTTCAACCGTCATCCGTTGCTCAGGGAACCAACCTTCAACCGGCTGGTTGTCTCGGTCCTGACGCGTTACGGCGGCATGAATACCGTAGAATGGGTTGGCTAATTCAACTGGAAAATCTGAACCAGCAGCAATTAATGAGCCTTGGTCTAAGAAGGTCCGCCACGCATAAGCGCCGGCAATCCGTTCGCTACCGACACGATTCTCCGCCATGTTCATGTCCGACGTTGCGTGGGTTGGCTGCATTGACGGAATAATATCGAGTTCAAAGAATCGCGGAATATCGCCAACCTGCACAACTTGAGCATGTTCAACCCGATGGCGTGGGTCATTCAGCCAAGTGGCTGAATCGCCGTTTTGTTCTTGCTCCGCCGCCAGCAATCGAGCAAATTCGTCAAGCGCTAAGCGGTTGGTGTAATCACCAATGGCATGATAGTTAATTTGAAAACCATGCTGGTGTACCAGCTCAAAAATGGCTCGTACTTGTTCTTCTGGAGTGACTAGAAGCCCAGTGTTTTCGGGGTCATCTGAATAGGGTTCAATCAATGCTGCGCCGCGACTACCAAGTGCGCCGTCGCCATAGACTTTCACGCCTCGAATTTGCAAACGATCGTCGTCGCTACGGTAACGTCCTTGGGCTAAAATTTCAGGCAACTTCGGCTCGCTGGCGGCAATGAGTGAGTGCAAGCGCACTGGTAGTTGGTTGCTTTCGGCAAGGCGTTTGAATAGCTCGATTTCCTGTGCATTAACACCCGCGTCATGAACTTGCGTAATACCTAGTTCAAGAATATGAGCAAAGGCAAGCTCAGCGCTGCGTTCAAGATGTTCAGTGTCCACTGGCGGCATTACCTGCTGAACAAGCTGCATGGCGGTATCAATGAGAATGCCGGTCGGATTGCCTTCGCTATCACGAACAATCTGGCCACCGGGCGGGTCGATGGTGTCTTTGCTAACGCCTGCTAGCTCTAATGCTTTTGAGTTTGCCCAACCCGCATGCGCGTCCACGCGAACTAACCACACAGGGCGATCACTGATCACTTCATCGAGATCTTGACGCGAAGGGAAGCGACGGTCTGGCCACAGTTCTTGATTCCAGCCGCGACCGACAATCCAAGTTAGCTCTTGGTTGGCGTGGGCATAATTAGCAACCGCTGCAACGGCATGGGTTCGGCTTGAGAGGTCCCGCAAATCGACTTGGCTGAGGTTAGAACCTAAGCTCAGAATATGGCCGTGGGCGTCGATAATACCGGGTAAGACGGTGCGGCCACGCAAATCGTATTTCTTTTCTGCATGGCTAAATTCAGTGAGGAGGTCTTCACCACCAGTCGCACGAACTTTACCATTTTCAATCACCAACACTTGAAACTGCCGCAGTTCCGCTGCATCACCAACACCACTGGCAAAGGTATAGCCATTCACGTTGTGATACACAGTGACCTGTTGTGTTTGTGGTTTTTCGTCTGCTGCGCTAGCAATACCCGCACTGAGCGTTGCTACGCCAACCACAATGGCCGCTGTTAGTTTGGTAAAAGTGGATGAAGTTTTGCACCCAAACATGTGTCACTCCCACTAAATTGTCTATTTATACTGGCAATACTATAACGCTGTGTCGTTACTTTAACACAGTGACGAAGTAAGAAAATTGTAATCCAACACAAATTTAATGGCTAAATTACGGAATTTCATCTCAAATTTACTTCAATTGAGCAACTAAACTACAAAAACTCGCCAAGGCTTGTATACTATATTTGTTAAATAGGGGAACGAATTCGTTAAAAAATTCAACTCAGCTCTAAACACTGTTGCTTTCAGATAGAACCGGCCAGTCACTAATAAGAGTAAGTACTTACTATGAAAATATTAATCATTGATCCGCAATTCATTACTCGAACAGGACTTATCCATCTTCTTACCGCGCAACCTGGTTCGATTGCGATTTACGAAGCAACTGACATGAAAATTGCCCGTGACTATTTAGAGTCCGGTGAGCATTTTGATCTGATCTTTACTGAACTCGAATTACCTGATTGTGACCACCGTTACGTTGCCAATACGCTGCGGCAGCTCGCACCGAAAAGTCATGTGATTTTATTTACTTGGAAAGACTCCAGTGGTGACGTTCAGGCGGCGCTGTTCCAAGGCGCGCAGAGTTATCTGTGCAAAAATTCGAGTGGCGAGGAAGTGAAACTGGCCATTCACGGGTTATTGCAGAACAAGCCTTACCTGCCTGATAGTACCTCGATGACGAATCAGAAGACCTCTGAAGCTGAGCGGAAACTATCGCCACGCCAGCGAGAGATCATGCAATTGCTTGCACAGGGCCTGTCAAATAAAGAAATAGCGAGCATCTTGGGCATAACTGAAGGCACCATTCGCGTGCATTTGTCGGCGATTTTTAAAGCGATTAAAGTCTCAAACCGAACGGAAGCTACGCTGTGGTATCTGCTGCGGCAAGGTTAATACGTTTTTAGGTGTCCAGATGAACTTGCAAAAGCTTCAAGCAAGTCTTGAATTACAGCACAAAGCACCGGTTGAAAAGTGGGATCCGCCATTTTGTGGTGACATCGATATTCGCATTGAAAGCGATGGACGTTGGTTCTACATGGGTTCACCAATCACCCGCCAAGCGCTAGTGAAGCTGTTTGCAACCGTATTAAAAAAAGAAAACGACGAATATTTTTTAGTAACCCCGGTCGAAAAAGTTCGCATTCAAGTGGTCGACTTGCCATTCGTAATTACTGAATGGGATCAGGTTGAACTGGAAGGCAAGGAGCCGTGGTTACGCGTTCACACGAATATTGGCGAACGCTATGTGTTGTCTGCCGCTCATCCGTTATGTGTGCATGAAAAATTGCCAGCTGTGGAAATTCGTGATCAGCTTTTGGCGCGCGTGCATCGCAATGTTTATTATCAATGGGCTGACCTAGCCCAAATTGACGACAACGGAAATTTTTATCTAACCAGCGGCACCGAGCGTTTTGTTCTTAGCGTTGAAGAGTAAGTTTGCCCCGGTTTTGCCCTTCCGCTATTATTGCGCAGTTTAATTTTCACAAAGAGTTGTTTATGAAATCCGCCTTGCGTATTCGCCTCGCTCAAACTAATGCCACGGTTGGTGCTTTAGTTGCCAATACCGATGAATTAATTGCACAGCTGCAGCAGTCGGATGATGCCGACCTGATTGTTTTTCCCGAGTTTGCATTGTGTGGTTATTCGCCTGAGGACTTATTGTTACGTCCTGACTTCCATCGTCAGGTAAATGCTCAGCTCGAGCGTCTGCAGCAGGCGACTAGCAAGACCGCGATTGCAGTCAGTTATCCGTTGTATGAACATGGCAATTACTACAGCATTTTAAGTGTGTTTCAGCATGGCCGTGAAATAGCTCATTATCGTAAGCAATGTTTACCGAATTATGGAGTGTTTGATGAGCAGCGCTACTTTAAACCAGGTGATACAAGCTGTGTGTTTGAACTGAATGGCAGCCGCATTGGTTTATTGGTCTGTGAGGACTTGTGGTATCCGGAGCCAGCTCGTGCAGCACAGGCGGCAGGCGCACAAATTTTAGTGTCGGTCAATGCGTCGCCATTTGAAGAGTATAAATACGAGCAACGCTTGCAAGTGTTGCGCGCGCGCTGCCAAGAAACACAATTGCCGCTGGTTTATGTGAATTTAGTTGGTGGTCAAGACGAGCTGGTCTTTGATGGCAATTCCTTGGCTATGAATGCGGCCGGTGAAGTGGTCGCTCATTTACCTCATTGTGAACCCGCAAGCCTGACTGTGGATTTTGTTCAGCACGAACCGCAGCCACAGGCGTTACCACCGGCGCTGGTCAACGAAGATAGTATTTATCAAGCGCTTGTTTTAGCGGTGCGTGACTACGTCGAAAAGAACGGCTTTAAGTCAGTTTTACTCGGACTTTCCGGTGGCATCGATTCAGCGCTTACGCTAGCGCTCGCAGTTGACGCAATCGGTGCAGAGCGTGTTCGAGCAGTGATGATGCCTTATCATTACACGTCGGATATCAGTGTGACTGACGCTGAACAACAAGCTGAATGGCTCGGCTGTCGGTTAGATATCGTGCCAATAGCACCCATGGTGGAATCATTTTTAACGACCTTGTCACCACTGTTTGCCGACACCCAGCGCGATACTACAGAAGAAAACCTGCAGGCGCGTTGCCGCGGTGTGTTGTTGATGGCGCTTTCGAATAAATACGGTAGCTTGCTATTGACCACCGGCAACAAGAGTGAGTTGGCGGTCGGTTATTGTACTCTTTATGGCGATATGTGTGGTGGCTTTGCCCCCATTAAAGACTTGCCGAAAACGTTGGTTTATCGGCTCTCTGCCTATCGGAATACCTTGTCTCCAGCGATTCCTGAGCGGGTGATCACTCGGCCACCGTCGGCAGAGCTAGCACCGGATCAAAAAGATCAGGACTCATTACCACCCTATGATATTTTAGATGAAATTATCGACGGTTATGCGGAGCGTGACCTGTCGGTTAATGATTTAGTTGCCCTAGGCTATGATCGCCAGACGGTTAAAGATGTGATTCGTTTGATTGAACGAAATGAATACAAACGCAGACAGGGCGCACCGGGACCAAAAGTGACGCGTCGAAACTTTAATAAAGATCGTCGTTATCCGATTACAAATCAGTACTTAAACCTAGTATTAAAAGATTAAGTGGCGAGAGGGAAGCGGTTTCATGAAGAAGATAGAAGCAATTATTAAGCCCTTTAAGTTAGATGACGTGCGTGCTGCGCTTTCCGAAGTTGGTATTGCCGGTATGACGGTATCTGAAGTGAAAGGTTTTGGGCGGCAACGTGGTCACACCGAACTGTATCGGGGTGCGGAGTATATGGTCGACTTTTTGCCAAAAGTGAAATTGGAAATCGTTGTCGCCGACGCCGATGTCGAGCGTTGTGTCGAAGCCATTATGGAAACTGCGCAAACCGGCAAAATTGGTGACGGTAAGATCTTTGTTTCGAGTGTCGAGCGGGTGATCCGGATTCGAACTGGGGAAGAAAATGAGGACGCTATTTAGCGTCCTCTTGTTTTCTAGCGTTGCAGTAAACTTACCGGATTTAGAAGTTTGCTGCTAATACGCGACGAGCGTCACTGGCTTGTTGGGTTAAGCCTAATGCTTCATAGCTTGAAATCATAATTTCTAGTGCGCGCTCAACTTCAGAGACATTCGGGAAGTTGTCGATAATATAGATACCACGGTTGGCGGCTGCCATATAGGCACCACGACGCAAGTAATATTCTGCAGCAGCAAGCTCATGTTTCGCTAAACGAGCATGAATGCCTAACATCCGGGCGCGCGCATCGGCGGCATATGGGCTGTCAGGATGGCGTTGAATCAGCTCAGCAAAGTCATCAAATGCACGCTCTGCAAATACCGGGTTACGGTCGCTGCGATCGATTCCAAACACATCTTGGAAAAAGCTACCTTCGGCTTGTAAATGCACTAAGCCGCGCATGTAACGCACGTAGTCGTTGTCAGCGTGATTTGGATTCAATGATAAAAACCGGTCAATAACCGTGAGTGCACGGTCTTGGTTGCCGGTTTTATACTCGACGTAAATGAGGTCGAGTTGGACTTGCTGAGCATAAGGCCCGAACGGGTAACGGGTGTTAATTGACCGTAAAACATTGGCGGCGTCAGAAAAACGACCGCTGCGGATCATACCCTGAGCAAGCTGATACATTTCGTCGACTTGCGAACGTTGAGCAACGTCATCTGGCTTGGAAGAGCAACCGCTCAAAAGGAGCATACTAAGGACTGCAAGGGTTAAAACGACTCTCATGGTTGTTGTATTCTCTTATTTTTCCGTTGAATTCCTGGGATGTTTGTTGCTATCTGAAGTACAATAGTTTCAGATCACGATTGTAACGCACAATCCTATTAATGCACAGCAGCGAAAAGCAACCACTGCAAGTACTCAATTCTAGTTTGCCAGTTGAAGGCATAAAGCACAGGTAATATGACTGATATAGTTAAGCAAAGCGCAATCATCCCTGAACAACTACTAGGTAGCCGATTGGACTCAGCTCTGGCTGAATTGTTCCCGGACTTTTCACGATCTCGTTTAAAAACTTGGATCCAAGACGGCAACGTGACCGTGAACGGTTCTGTTGTAACGAAACCGCGTGAAAAAGTCATCCCTGGGCAACAAATTGATTTAAATGCTGTACTAGAAGCAGAAGTATTTTCTGAGCCGCAAGCAATCGACCTCGATATTGTCTATGAAGATGATGATTTACTGGTAATTAATAAGCCGGCGGGCTTAGTGGTGCACCCTGGTGCGGGCACGCCAGACGGTACCTTGTTAAATGCGCTATTACATCATTGTCCGCAAGTCGAACAATTGCCACGAGCAGGTATTGTTCATCGACTCGACAAAGACACCACCGGATTAATGGTTGTTGCTAAGAACATTGCAACTTACACAGCATTAGTAGCGGCACTGCAAGCTCGCGACATTACTCGTGAATATGAAGCTGTTGCAATCGGCGTCATGACGGCAGGTGGTTCGGTGGATGCGCCAATTGGCCGTCACCCGACCAAACGCACGCATATGGCTGTGAACCCAAATGGTAAACCAGCGCTCACTCATTATCGGGTTGCCGAACGTTTTCGTGCGCATACTCGTCTACGCTTGCGCCTAGAGTCAGGCCGCACCCATCAAATTCGTGTGCATATGGCACACCTTGGTTATCCGTTGGTTGGTGACCCCCAATATGGTGGGCGTCCGCGGCCACCGAAGCAGGCGTCAGAACAGTTCATGCAAATTATCCGTGGTTTTAACCGCCAAGCGTTGCATGCAATTCGTTTGGCGCTGGTGCACCCCCGCACCGGTGAAATGATGGAATGGACGGCACCGATTCCTGAGGACATGCAGCAGTTAATCGCTGTTTTGCGTTCAGATTTGAAAGAGCATGGTGAATGATTAAAGGACTTGTGCCCGCATTGAATCAATTACCGCATGTCCGCGCGTTCAGTACGCAACGGCATGGGGGAGTGAGTGTGACGCCGTATGGGTCATTGAATGTGGGTATGCATGTTGGCGATTTACCAGCTTCGGTGATGGAAAATCGACAGCGTCTGCGTGGGTTTCTGCAATTACCGAACGAACCCTGTTGGTTAACGCAAGTGCATGGCAATGCAGTGGCTGCCATTACGCAAGGCTCGTGTTCCGACATGCCTGAAGCAGATGCAGCATACACACGCACTAAAGGGACTGTCTTAGCCATTCAAACCGCAGACTGCTTACCTATTTTATTGGCATCCGCAGATGGTCGCGAAGTTGCTGCGATTCACAGTGGCTGGCGCAGTTTAGCGAGCGGCATTATCCGTGCGACTTTAGCTCATTTTGAGTGCCAGCCAAGCGACATTCATGCGTGGTTGGGGCCAGCAATTGGTCCTAAACATTTTGAAGTTGGCGATGATGTGCGAGCGGCGATGCTCGCGTTAAACCAGAATAATGAAACGGCGTTTGTTGCTCATGGTGAAAAATACATGGCCAACCTTGCCCAAATTGCGACGCGAGAGTTAGCTGACTGCGGTGTTGTGCAGGTGGAAAACTCAGAACACTGCACCTTTGCTAAAAAGAAAGACTATTTCTCTTACCGCCGTGACGGCCAAACTGGTCGGATGGTTTCGCTCATTTGGATTGAATAGCGGCTTACTGCTGCGTTTGCGCGAAGCAACCCCGCCGATTGACCTGTAAATAAACCTTTACGATTTTTTCTTCTCGCCCTTGAAACTGTACAAATCATACCCACATTAGTTGCAATAGTATTTATCAGCTTGTTGTGAGGTACATCATGCGAATGGATCGTCTTACCAGTAAATTTCAAAGTGCGATTGCCGAAGCGCAATCGCTAGCCTTGGGCCGTGATCACCAGTTTATCGAACCGGTGCACATTATGCTGGCGCTCATGAATCAAGACGGTGGTACTGTGCGCCCGTTATTGCAGCAGCTTGGTGTGAATATTGCGACATTCCGAACTGAATTGAATAAATTGCTTGAGGCATTACCTGAGGTGCAAGGCACTGGCGGTGATGTGCAAGTATCTCGCGATACGATCAATTTGCTGAACCTTTGCGACAAGCACGCGCAGAAACGACAAGACAGCTATATTTCAAGCGAGTTATTTATCCTCGCCGCAACCGACGACAAAGGTAAACTCGGCGCCTTGTTAAAAGCGCAAGGCGTTAGTCAGAATCAAGTTGAAAAGGTAATTGCTGACATGCGTAAAGGCCAAAATGTTGATGACCCAAATGCGGAAGAGCAGCGGCAAGCGTTGCAAAAATACACTATCGACCTGACCGAACGAGCAGAGCAGGGCAAACTAGATCCAGTGATTGGCCGTGACGAAGAAATTCGTCGCGCGATTCAAGTGTTGCAGCGCCGAACAAAAAACAATCCGGTGCTAATTGGTGAGCCAGGTGTTGGTAAAACCGCAATTGTCGAGGGCTTAGCACAACGTATTATCAATGGTGAAGTGCCGGAAGGGCTAAAACACAAGCGGGTATTGTCACTCGACCTTGGCGCTTTATTGGCGGGTGCAAAATACCGCGGTGAATTTGAAGAGCGTCTAAAAGCAGTGCTAAATGAACTGCAACAAGAAGAAGGCAATGTCATTCTGTTTATTGATGAGCTGCATACCATGGTCGGTGCGGGTAAAGCCGAAGGTGCCATGGACGCCGGTAATATGCTGAAGCCAGCGTTGGCGCGCGGTGAATTGCATTGCGTGGGTGCGACGACCCTCGATGAATATCGTCAATATATTGAAAAAGACGCTGCACTTGAGCGTCGCTTCCAAAAAGTTCTGGTCGACGAGCCATCGGTTGAAGACACCATTGCGATTCTGCGTGGTTTGAAAGAAAAGTACGAAATTCACCATTCGGTTGAGATTACTGATCCAGCAATCGTGGCGGCAGCGACTTTGTCTCACCGTTATATCAGCGACCGGCAGCTACCAGACAAAGCGATTGATCTTGTCGACGAGGCAGCATCGAGTATCCGTATGCAAATGGACTCGAAGCCTGAAGAACTCGATCGCTTGGAGCGCCGCATTATTCAGTTGAAGCTTGAACGCCAAGCGTTGGCAAAAGAAAAAGATGATGCGAGTAAAAAACGTCTCGAAACATTAGAAGATGAAATGGCTTCGCTTGAGAAAAGCTATGCCGATTTAGAGGAAGTTTGGAATAGCGAGAAACTTGCGGTGCAAGGGCATCAGCATATTAAAGAACAGCTCGATCAGGCGCGCATTGAGTTAGAAGCCGCTAATCGTGCCCGTGACTTGAATCGCATGGCCGAGCTGCAATATGGCAAGATTCCAGATCTCGAGCGTAAACTTGAAGCAGCTCTCAATGCAGAAATGCAGGAGATGTCGTTGCTGCGCAATCGCGTGACCGACGAAGAGATCGCTGAGGTACTTTCGCGTTGGACCGGTATTCCAGTTGCACGCATGCTTGAAGGTGAGCGGGACAAACTGCTAAAGATGGAAGCGAACTTGCATCAACGCGTGGTAGGTCAGCATGAAGCAGTGGTCGCGGTTGCAAACGCAATTCGTCGTTCTCGTGCAGGCTTGAGCGACCCTGACCGGCCGATTGGCTCATTCTTGTTCCTCGGGCCAACCGGTGTAGGTAAAACTGAGCTGTGCAAAGCACTGGCGCACTTTATGTTCGACACCGATGATGCCATGGTACGTATTGATATGTCCGAATTTATGGAGAAGCACTCCGTTGCTCGTTTAGTTGGTGCTCCCCCGGGTTACGTGGGCTATGAAGAAGGTGGCTATTTGACTGAAGCAGTTCGTCGTCGGCCTTATTCAGTGATTCTGCTTGATGAAGTGGAAAAAGCGCATCCGGATGTATTCAACATTTTGTTGCAGGTGCTCGATGATGGTCGTTTAACTGACGGTCAGGGGCGTACAGTCGATTTTCGTAATACGGTGATCATCATGACCTCTAACTTGGGCTCGCATTTAATCCAAGAACACGCAGGTCAGGTGAACTACGAGGAAATGAAAGCCATGCTGCAAGACGTGTTGAGTTCTGCGTTCCGGCCAGAGTTTTTAAACCGCATTGATGAGACGGTTGTGTTCCATCCGCTTGATAATGAACACATTCAGCGTATTGCAAAAGTTCAGTTGCAGCGGTTGTTTAAGCGCTTGGCGGATCGTGACTATCAATTAACTGTTTCTGACGAAGCATTGGCGCAACTTGCCCATGCTGGCTTCGATCCGGTATTTGGCGCACGACCACTAAAACGAGCGATTCAAGCGGAGCTCGAAAACCCACTTGCGCAGAAGATTCTGGCCGGTGAGTTTGTACCGGGCAAAGAGATTTTGGTGGAGTCAGGTCCGGATGGCTTGGTCATGAAACAAGATTAACACGTTGCTTCTGGAGAAAACCGTGATGGTCTGGGCTACTTAAATAGGCGCACGGAATCATCGCGGTTTTTTATTTTCTATGCGCCTGTTGTAACTGATTTTCGGTGTTGAATCGGCGTTTTGGAATGCAGTAAGCCTATGGCTAAACCAAGTGTAGCAACCTTGATGGCTTGGCATAATGTCAGATTTTCATGATATGCTACGCCACTAATCTATCTATTTGATGGCGACCTAGGACTCTATATGCCAGAACAAAATAAACGTCGTGGTATTTATCTGTTACCGAACTTGTTAACCACAGCCGGGCTCTTTTCCGGTTTCTATGCCATCGTTGCGTCGATGAATGGTGACTTTCAGCTCGCAGCGATTGCGATCTTTGTCGCCATGGTTTTTGATGGTCTAGACGGACGGGTAGCAAGACTGACCAATACCCAAAGCGAATTTGGTGCTGAGTATGACTCAATGGCTGACATTGTTTCGTTTGGTATTGCACCTGCATTGGTTGCGTACAATTGGGCGTTGCACGATGTCGGTAAACTCGGTTGGTTAGCAGCATTTATTTTTGTTGCCGGTGGTGCTTTACGTTTGGCTCGTTTCAATGCCGCACATGCAACCGCTGATAAGCGCTACTTTCAGGGTTTAGCAATTCCAAGCGCTGCTGCAATTGTCGCCGGCTTGGTGTGGGTTGGTGCGAAGTATGAAATTGATCCTGAGTCGGTAAGCTTCGTTGTGGTCTTGTTCACAATTGCTTGTGGCTTACTCATGGTGAGTAACTTTAAGTATCATTCGTTTAAAGATGTCGACTGGCGCGGCAACGTCAATTTCTTAGTTCTACTATTAGTAGTGTTAATTTTCGTTGTTGTTGCAACCGCTCCGGCTATTGTCTTGTTTGTCCTCTTTACTGTATACGCAGTTTCAGGACCAGTGATGACAATTAAAGGTGTGAACAAACTAAAACTCGAACATATTCTTGGTGACCCGCAAGATGAGCCGACTTCGCAAAAGGAAAGCGAACAGGAATCCAAGCAAGAATCTGAGGAAAAAGACGACAACAAGAAAGAAAAGCAGGACTAAACCAAAAAGTTTAGAAGAAAGTATTCGCAAATAAGCTTTTAACGCGCGATGAGATTTCATTTTTTCTGTTGTTAATATGTTAAAAAATGCGCCCCAAATAGCAATTTATGATTGCTTTTGGGGCGTTTTGTTTATTTTCTCAGCAAACGAAACAATGTCAGCCA
>JAMCRH010000117.1 GCA_023380515.1 Gammaproteobacteria bacterium
AAGATAAACGTGAAATCGACAAGAACCATGTCAGCATGGAACTACAAAAAATTCAGGAAGTTTGTCAAGAAGATGTAGCTCGCATTATGTCACTTAAAGAGCAGTTAAGAACTCGCAAAGCGGCGGCATAACAAACAACTGTTGGCGCTCACTGCGTTCGCTGGGACACAAACACATGGGCTCCCTCGCTTCGCTCGTTATTTTAGCCCATGTATTTGTGCCCCAAAGTTGGGCGTTGGTATGACTCCCTTTGTCAACGTTAAGCAAGCGCTGCCCTGGCATTGTTTCAGCCCATAATCAGTTCTGTCTGGTTTAGTTAAATGAGCTAACGCATCAGATGAGGCAGTAATGTCGTCGGTTGCTATGCTGGTATCCGTGGGTTATTCATCTGGCGATGAACAGTGCCGACCTTACTCACTCCGCCGTAGCACCTTCTCATCAGTCTAGGCTCGTGGGTCAATAACGAATCAGGTTATTGCCATCATAACGCCCTCATAGGTTGTGCCACATCCGCGGCCTGATCCGAATGCGTTAGCTCAAACTCGTTTATCATGCGGGTACCCGACTTAATCGTAATTTGGGGTTCACCGGTGTCAGTACGACTTCTCTGGCAATGGCCCAGATATAGGCGGCCATTTCCCTGGCTATTGCGGTGATAATAAGATTGTAGTGTTTACCTGTTTTGTTCATGCGCTGGTAGCGTTTGCAGAGCCTGAGCTGAGCCTTCCAGGCGATATCAACAATATCTTTGGGTAACCCTTCCTGGCGAAGCTGCAGGTCCTTTGATACGTTGGCCGGATAGCGGTAACTGTGCGCGCCTTCAACCAGTAAGCGACGCGCTCTGCCATTGCCGCTTTTGGTGATGGCGCCTAAACGGCGATGCCCTCCTGAGGAATGCTCACTGGGTACTAACCCCAGATAAGCCATGAGTTTTCTCGGGTGGTCGAAGCGCTGTAAATCGCCAAGCTCTGCAATCACACCCACGGCAACCAATAGTCTGACCCCACGCATGGCCTGAACGGCTTTAACAACGGGATAATAGCGCCATTGATAGACATGATGAGTCAGTTCATTATCCAGTCGCTCTAAACGATGGATGCGTTCCTCTATGGTTTGCAATTGCTCCTGAAGCACTATCTGCTGAGCGGGGTGAGGTAATATCAGCTCGGTCAGCCAGCGTAAATGTTTTTTCGACCAATTAGCCGTGCCCCCATAATGGATATTGTTTCTGAGAAGCAAGGCTTTAAGTTGGTATTTAGCGTCTTTTAAGTCTTTCATCGCGGTTTCACGAGCGCGGGATAAATCACGAACGGCTTCGTCTTCGGGCTCGGGCACATAAATCGGAGTGAGATCTTCTGATTTTAAAAGCTTCACTAACTTCAGTGCATCCCGTCGATCAGTTTTTACGCGCTCACCTGGCTTTTTGGGGATAAGCGAAGGCGCGACGACATAACAGCAGTGGCCGAGGCTGGTGATGAATCGATAAATCCAGTAACCGCAGGGACCGGCTTCATAGACGACATGTAAGGTGGCACCGGGGTACTTGGATTCAAACTGGCGTATCAGTTTTTTCAGACTGACTTTGGAAGAGGGAATACGCCCATAATGAACGGGCGCAGTACCGCGTTGCTCTTCACAATAGGCGACTTCGTGAAACTCTTTATGAGTATCTAATCCGAGAAAAATCATGCTATGTTTGTTCATGCTAGCCTCCAAATGTTTTAGTCTTGAACAAACTAATTATGGCACTGGCTGTTAGCTAACCCATGAAAATGCGGAGGCTAGCCCTTTCACAGGGAGTCATTGTGTCTAGAGCAGAACGGGAATTTACCTCTACATTCCCTGAGTCATGAGCCGGCGGCGGTTTTTGCCGCAGACGGTGCGGCTCGTGTGACCAATAAACCCAGTGTTGTTATTCTCACCTATGGCGCGGGTGCGCTCAACGCAGTGAATGCGGTTGCACAAGCCTATGTCGAGCATGTTCCCGTCATAGTGGTTGCCGGTTACCCGAGCGCACAGGAGATAGAACGTGGCTTGCAAATTCATCACCAAGCCAAACATGTGGATTCGCAGCGCTCAATTTTCACTGAAATAACCGCCACACAAGTGCGTATTGATCGGCCCGAGACGGCTGGAGAGAAAATACGAAAAGCGTTTCAAACGGCGAAAGAAGAAAGCCGTCCTGTGCTTATTGAACTTCCTCGTAACGCCACAGAATTTCAAGTGAAAGCGATCGAGAATTACCGCCCTAAGCCTCCCAATATGCAGTATGTGGAGCACACCCTTGCCCCAGTGATCACCGCACTACAAAAGGCAAAGCGTCCGGTTATACATGCGGGTGTCGACGTTCGTCGCTTTGCTGCTACGGCTGAATTGGAACACCTTGCTGCTCGGCTTAACATTCCGATGCTGAGCACCTTTATGGGGAGAGCAAGCATTCACCAGCACCACCCGATGTATCGTGGCATTTTTCTTGACAAATCCGATCAACACGCAACACAGTTGCTCTCGGAGGCCGATTGCATTTTACAAGTCGGGGTTATTCGAACCGACAGTAATTTTGCTGCCAATATGACGTTGTTTCCTGAATATAAGGTTTTTGATCTTCAGCAGCATGGTCCAAAGCTTTCTCTTCGCGCCCAACTTCGCGTACTGAATGAAGCACTCCCCCAAGCTTATAAGGGTGAACTTGCAAGCACACGCTCTGAGGGTACTTCGGTTGAAACGGAGGTTTTTTGTGCATCTCGAGTCGCACAGGTGGTTGAGCAGATTATGAGTAAACAAGACCAAACCTTCCCCGTTGTGAGTGACGTGGGTGATTGCTTGTTTGCCTCACTTAATGCGTACCCGACTTTGCTCCTCGCCCCAGCATTTTACGCCTCTATGGGTTATGCAGTTCTGGCTGCGTATGGTGTAATGGCTGCAACCGGCATGCGCCCTCTAGTATTCGTGGGTGACGGCGCATTTCTCATGACTGGACTTGAGCTAGGACACTTTACCCGAGCAGGCTACGCACCCATTATTGTGCTCTTCAATAATAAAAAGTGGGACATGATTGAAGCCTTCTCACCCGGCTTAGGTTGCACCAAGCTCGAACACTGGAACTACGTTCAACTTGCTGAAGCGTTGGGAGGTAAAGGCCTTTCCGTCACGAGCGAGCATGAATTGTCACAAGCACTCGGTGACGCTTTAACGGATACGACTCGCTTCACGCTGATTGAAGCGCAGTTGGCTACTCGTCTTACCTATGGCACTCCTTCCCCCAGTGCTGCTCTATTACGCAGGAACTCATTATGGCGACACCTTCATACAAGGTTTTCAAGACCGAAATTGGCGGTTCTTCACTATGACGCTGTTTATGGCGCAGCTCTTAACCTTCTTCTTAATGGGCTGGTTGATTCAAGCCGTCAGCGAGTCCCATAAGCTTGGCTTCGAATACGCGCAAAGCTACTTTATTGCCGCCCTCGCTCCATTACCTTTATGGTTGTCCTCCCTTGTACTTTTGATTCCGATTATTTGGGTGAATGCTATTGTCGGCTTGGCAGGCTTCCTGCTTTCATCGGGCATGATCGTCAATGGTATTCGGGCCATGACGCGTGAGAAAGGCAAAGACACAGAGGCTATGTCCTCCGCTATCATTGTGATCAGCGCCTCCCTCATCGCGTGGATACTATTACTGGTATTGATATGGGCCTTTTAGCTAGTCTTGAGGTTGTTGAAAGAGCACATAATTCTCAAGATGAATATGGTCCATGATGTCACGCTTGAATTCGCGCAATCCCACGTAGAGTGCTGTCCATGTATTGCAAGCACCGATAGGGAGCTCAATACCATTGGTCAGACGATCAATTTCATCCAAGGCTTCACCATGATGCACATGCTCTTCTTCCATCACCATAATAGGTCCTGAAGGGTAAGCGCCTTGAGCGATCATGGGGAAGAGAATTTGTTCTTCTTTCGCCATATGGCTTTCAAGTTCATGAAATACGTCTTCTAAATGATCAGCTAAACCGACTGGACAAGCTTCACGATCGCCATGTACCAGCTCAACTCGGCGCGCTAAACGAATCAGCTCGGTTAGCTGTTCACGGTGACGCTCGTGGTAGCGCACCAGAATATGGTCAATTAAAGCTTTTGGCTCCGCGTCTCGCCACTTTTGTGCATTCGATTGCTGAGCGGTGTTTTGTACCAATGCCGTTAACTTTTCAACCACCGGGCTGCCATCAATCGACTTCCGTGCCAGCGCATCCGCCAGTGACCGCTGGCCGTTGCAGCAAAAATCGAGACCATAGCGATGGAAAACTTCCGTAGCCCCTGGAATCTCTGTAGCAAGTTCGCCCAACGATTGCTCTAAATAATTCATAACCGACTCCTAAAATTGTTCTTCATAAGATAGTGTTTTCACAGGCTTTCCTTTGCCTATCTATCAAGAATCGCGCCAGGAGTACCACCTTTGATTTCTATAGCTTTTCTGACGCCTATGGTATTTTTTACCTTTGATTACACGGGTTATTTCTACCCTACAAGGTAAAACCACCATGCTCTGGGCTTCACTGATTACCGACCTGACCACGTCCGTGAACGCAGAAACACGGCTGCAGAGGGCGATCAACGCATTAAAAACGGAGTTTCGTTGTGACGCCGTGGTGTTGCTGCAACAGAAAAATGAAGGGCTTTATGTACGCGCCAGTGTGGGATTGGTTGCCGACGCAAACGGCCGCTGCTTTAAACCAGAACGGCACCCTCGGCTAGCCGCTATATTAGCAGAACGAGAGCCGGTTCACTTTGCCCCCGGAAGCGCACTTCCCGATCCTTACGATGGGTTACTCAGCACCATGAGCACTGAACATTTAGAGGTGCACGATTGTTTAGGTATCAGCCTTTATATTGACGGCAACCTTTGGGGAGCACTGACCCTTGACGCCCGCGAAGCGAGTAGTTTTTCGACCCACACTATTCAACAACTGCGCATGATGGCGCTAGCACTCGAAGCATTGCTGCGGGTTAATCAATTGGAGTATGACTATTACCGACTCAGGGTGGCGCCAACACGCACACCACGAAGTTTTCAAGGTGAAACAACACTGATTGGCAGCGCCGCTAATTTCAAAGCGACCTTAGCCGAAGCCGAGCTCGTGGCCAGTTCCGATTTAACCGTACTTATTCAAGGCGAAACAGGAACAGGGAAAGAGCTCATTGCTCAGTATATTCATGAACACTCAAACCGCCATCATCTGGACATGGTATACGTGAACTGTGCAGCCCTACCCGAATCACTTGCAGAAAGTGAATTGTTCGGTCACATGAAAGGTGCCTTTTCGGGTGCGATTAAGCAAAGACCTGGACGGTTTGAACAAGCCCATGGCAGTACGCTCTTTCTCGACGAGGTGGGCGAGCTTAGCTTGACCGTGCAGGCGAAGTTGCTTCGCGTTTTACAAAGCGGTGAATTACAGCGGCTAGGTAGCGATCAGGCCCATAAAGTCGATGTACGCATTGTCGCGGCTACAAATCGTAACCTGTCAGAGCAAGTGAAATTAAGTGAGTTTCGTGCTGATTTGTATCACCGTCTTTCGGTTTACCCTATTCTACTGAGCCCTCTTCGCGAGCGTGGACTCGACATCCTCGAATTAGCCGGGCACTTCCTCGAACAAAATAGAGTACGCATTGGTTTACGTGCGATTCGTCTGGCTCCAGATGCGGAGCACGCACTGCTGCACTATCACTGGCCGGGCAATGTACGCGAATTAGAGCATGTTATCTCTCGAGCATGCATCCGCTTATTAGCGATAGCCAACAAAGGCAAGACCATAGCCACCATTGAAAAGGACATGCTGGGTGATTTAATACTGAGTCAAACCGATGAGTTAGACCCAATCAAGAATACGATCAATGAGCCTCCGTCTCACTTCACCTTACCATTAAAAGCACAATTGGCCTTGGCCCAGCGAGCAGCGATTCAACATGCGCTAGACGCTCATAATGGGGTATGGGCTGCAGCGGCAAAAGCGCTCGACATCGACCCCAGCAATCTACACAAACTAGCCAAGAAATCCGGCCTAAAACACTAGGAAGCACACAATGCGCGATATAGCAGAGCTCACTCATTCCCAATCCATGCGCTACAGCCGCCATGTGATGCTACCGCAACTCAGTTTTGAGGGACAGGAGCGTATTCTAGCTAGCAAAGTCGTGGTGATCGGTGCTGGGGGCTTAGGCTGTGCAGCCCTGCCGTATTTGGCGAGTAGCGGAGTTGGGCATCTTGTCATTGCCGATCACGATCACATTGAAATCCATAACTTACAACGTCAAACCCTGTTTACCGAAGCCGATGTGGGTCGCTCAAAAGCGGAAGCCGCACAAGCACGATTACAAGCACTAAACCCTGAACCCCATGTTGACGCCTTTACTTGCAAGGTCGACCCGATATGGCTTGAGCAGCATTTACAAAACGCCGATGTGGTGCTCGATTGCACCGATAATTTGGCAACACGAATGTTGGTCAATGCCGCTTGTGTGCAGCACCGCGTGCCACTGGTTTCGGGTGCCGCCATTCGCTTTGAAGGACAAGTGGTAAGCTTCTTGAATTATGAAGAAAGCCCATGTTATGGCTGCATGAGTCGATATTTTGGAGAACAGCAGCTGAGCTGTATGGAAGCCGGAATATTTGCACCATTGGTTGCTATCATTGGTAATTTACAAGCACTCGACGCCCTGAAGATCATTGCGGGATTACCCGTAGCATCAGGGCAACTCACTCTTTTTGATGGTTTGAGTTCAGAGTGGCGACAGTTAAAGGTTCCTAAGCACCCTACCTGTGACGTTTGCCGCGCCTGAATTACCCCGAAACTCGGAGCATAGGGGAGAAATCGATCTCCGCTCCGACAATACCCTGTATATGCTTAATAGCTTGATAGCTGTCGGCTAAGGTACAGGCTTCTTCATCACGTTTTTTCAAGCCACAATCCGTCAACTGAATATGCCAAGTCGGCTCCACATTATGTTGAGCAAGGGTTTGCCGCACGCAGTTCAGTGGACACCCGTCAATGGCAATGATTTTACGACCAGAGGTCGCGACTTTGACAAGCTGCTTTACCTGCCCCCCCCACTCCAGCGATGCAGGACATTTCAGCTTTATTTTCATTACGCATCCACACGGCTAAGTCGTTTGCCAATTGCGCAACGTTTGAGCACCCTGAGCAGGAATATACAAGTGGCTTTTCCGTTACTTGATGAGTCATTTCTCACCTCCATTGCATTGATGGTTGTGAGCTTATATTACCGAACCTCTCAGGGTACCACCTTGATTTGTATCAATGTATGATATAAATAGTTTTCATCCTGGTCGTCCATCTACCCGTGGGGTCGTTAACACCCGCCAATACAATACGACAAAGCATAGAAACCCAATAAGCCAAGCAATAACGCTAATATTGAGCCACACCAGCGCACCTGTTGGTAACAACCACCCCGTGGTAAGCCGAACGGCGCCAGCAATCCAAACCAGCGTGAAACTCAAGCTCATGAGTCGGTGAGGAACCAAAGGTCGACCACTGTGACCTAGAGCGACGCGCGCCATCATTGCAATAATCATCATTCCCATAGCGCCTGCTGTTAGTGCGTGAATAGCCGCCGTTTGGGGAATGTCAGCCCCTCCAATGGTGACGCCAGCATAGCGCAACGCGAAGAGCAAAAATCCGATCGGAATGAAAAGTGCCGCCAAATGTAATGACCAAAGTAAGGGGGTTTTATACGTTATCCATATCTTTAGCCGCAGTATGCGCCAGCCATTGCTCAGTGCCGCCAACGTGAATAAGAGAGTAAGTAATCCATGAGCAACGGCGACGTTGAAAACGGTCACGAGGGCAATCACCCATACACTGCCCATGGCGACCCAATCCAAGCCAATGATTGGAGTTACTCGCGGTGTTTGAGTGCCGTTCGCAGTAAACATGGGAAGAACTCGACCGGAAATCACGGTCATGATCAAGGTGATGACGAATACAGCCGCGATTGCCCCTTGTTGTTGCCAGTAAAATTTTTGCCACAACACGCCGAGGTGCATGATCAAATTACATACCCAGAGCAGCAGCAATACTACAATTAAGAACAGGTTCCGTTTGTTGCCAGCGCGAATAACCAACTGTGCAAAGAAAAGAGTCGCAAGAGGAATAAAGGCGAGGTCAATAACGGCAATGCTCCACAGTGGCAATACCTGCGGCAGCAGCATAGCCGCTCGCCCCAATAGCCATACTAAGGTCAGTAAGAACAGCGCTGGTCCATGGGTTGCCCTTAAACCCGTCCAGTTTTGCACCGCCGTAAGCAAAAAACCGATAATAATTGCGACCACAAAACCAAACAGCATTTCATGTTGGTGCCAAAATAATGCATGCCCATAAAATGAGAGGCTGAATTGGCCATTCAATACCAATCCCCACAAACCGATGGCGAGTGCAGCAAATAATGCTCCGAACAAGAAAAAGGGTCGAAATGCTTGTCCCCAAATAGCTTTCATGGCTGGCTCCTACTTTGCCTTCGGTCGAAAGGCGTTTATGACCTCTGCATTACACTCGAGGTACGGACCATCCATTAAATCTAAACAATAAGGAATCGCAGGAAATACCGCGTCTAAGCATTGCCGAATGGCCTTAGGCTTACCTGGTAAGTTCACAATTAATGCACTGCCTCTCAGCCCCGCTGTTTGCCTCGATAAAATGGCTGTTGGAACATACTTTAGCGATTCCATGCGCATCAGCTCGCCAAAGCCGGGCATCATGCGATCACACACAGCTTCCGTTGCTTCCGGTGTGACATCGCGCTTTGCAGGCCCAGTTCCTCCTGTCGTCACCACAAGCTGGCAACCCGCGTCATCAACGAGCGTAATCAATGCTTGTTCAATGAGTGCTTGCTCGTCTTCTACAAGCCGATAAACAGGCTCCCACGGAGAGGTTAAGTAGTCATTCAGGGTGCTTTCGATCGCGGGACCAGAAAGATCGTCATATTGACCGCGACTAGCGCGATCACTCACCGTCAGTATTCCAATGCGTGCTGTCATGATTTCTCTCTATTTTGATCTTGATTTAGGGCAGATTCACTCCGATTAGGCACTACGCACCATGCCGGCTAAATTCAGCCAGTACCCGTTGCAATCGCCTTGCTCCAACTTAATCGGTGCTGCGCCCGCTTGGTTGGATATAAATCTATTTAGCCACTCCACGCTGCCCTCAGCTTGCGGGCTTAACCTTACGATATCAACCAGCTTACTAACTTGCGGCAGTTGATTAATCAGGTTGTATCGCTCACCGGACTGGGTTTGAATGCCGTTCAGTACGAACACTTCCTTTTGATCCTGGCTACGCACGACGCGCCCGCTCGGGTACTTAATGCAGCATAGTTCACATTGATCCTTAGAGCGGTTTTCTGAACGCGCAGTGAAGCAACGGGCCGACCACGCCAGAGGCATATGACCAAAAGCAAACAGCTCTACTTCAAAGCTGTCGCGAATATCTTCCACTACAGGCTGACTTAACAGCTCTCTTAGCCATTGTTCAGAAAGCTCTA
>JAMCRH010000118.1 GCA_023380515.1 Gammaproteobacteria bacterium
TTTGGCCGTCAAAACCAGAACTACTCATGATTCGGTTACCTGTGTTGTAAATTCATCAATTCGGCCAATGCTTTCGGGCGATAGAAATAATACCCTTGCATGGCGTGACACTGTTTCTCGCGACAGAAGGCTAATTGTGCCTCTGTTTCTACCCCTTCGACCACAACTTTCTTGTCGAGGTTCAGTGCTAATGAAATTGCTGCGTCAGCAACTTTAAAGGCATCGGTACCTGGGGTGAGGTCGCTAATAAACGCGCGATCGATCTTAATTACATCAACAGGCAGCTTATAAAGCAAACTTAAACTTGAATAACCGGTACCAAAATCGTCAATTGCGACTTGGATACCTAAGGCGCGGAGTGCCTCAAGCGTGTCTTTGGCGCTGGTCTTGTCGTCAAGGAAAAGACTTTCGGTGACTTCAATCTGTAACACCACATTCGACTCTTGGGCTTGGGCATGCACTTCTTTTAACAGATCCATGACAATGCCACGGGTGAAGCACAAGGGTGAAATATTCACCGACACGTAGGTTTTTTCTTCTTGGCCAATTTGCGCAAGTTTCGGAATGTCATCGCTTACCCGCGCCAAAATTTGTTCAGTTAGCTCGACAATTTGACCGGTTTGTTCAGCAATTGGAATAAACACGCCCGGTGGAATAAAACTGCCGTCCTCTTGTGGCCAACGCGCCAGCGCTTCAAAACCGGAAATCACATTCGACTGTGTGCCGACAATCGGTTGGTAATGCACGCTAAATTCTTGGCTATTCATTCCCTGCTGAATTCGCGTACGCATACTCAGGCGCTCGTTGTAACTCAATAGCATGTCTTTGCGGAACCACGTGACATTATTACCACCCGAGCTTTTCGCCTCGGTCATGGCAATATCTGCTCGTTGAATCAGCTCATCGGCGCTGTCGTCAAAGCGCATGGCTTGGGCAATACCGATACTGGCGGGCGCAATCACTTCGACACCATCGAGCATATAAGGCTTGCGTAGTTGCTGTTGCAAAGTACTGCTAAGTTTCGTCACCACGGCTTTATTGGCGTTGGGCACCATCACCACAAACTCGTCGCTACTGAAGCGCGACACAATACTGTTTTTCGGCAGCTCAGCTTTTATGCGCTGACCGGTTTCGAGCAATATTTGGTTACCCGCCTTCAGGCCTAAGGTGTCGTTAATCGCTTTAAAGCCATCGAGATCTATAAACAGGACAAAGTTAGCCGTGACGTCCCGCGCCACGCTGTATTGCAAAGCAAGTTCTTGTTCAAACACGTCGCGGCGAATTAGGTTGGTCACACCGTCATAGGTGGCTAGTTGTTTGAGCTTTATTTCTTCTTGGCGGAGGCGGTTGTTGGCGTCGATGATAATCACCAATAGGAAGGAAACAATGCCACCAATGAGAAAGACCAGTTTGTTCACTCGTGCGCTGCGCCACAGCTCATCCGTATCACGCAACGTAACGTAAAACGTCAGGGGTGCGTCGATAATCTCGAAGGCGTGACGAATCGAGAACGGGTGCTCTGCATGGAAGCTATCGCGGGTATATAAAGCAAATTCGGGGGTGTTCGCCGGTAAAATAAAGTTTTGAGCGATTTCAATATGCACTTCAAACGAGCGCAAAAACTCAATTGGGGTGTAGTCGAGCAGCTTCTGTAGGTCGACTGCCATAGTCGCTTGCGGTGCGCCGTTTTGTGAACGAATGGGAACAGTAAAGAATAAAATGGGACGCTCTGCATACACCGAAGAAGCAGTTACCGTATACGCCTCTTGACCCAGCATACGTTGCAGCCAAGGCGTGGGTGGCACTGCTAGCGTATACAAGTCGGTTCCCATTACGTTGCCATTCGCTTTGACGAAATAGCTAAATTCGCCGTCTGGGTTGTGTACGCTAATCCCTAAAGCCGCAGGGAAATCACGCAATAACAATTGTGCGTCGTGCCTAAATGCATCAGCATTTTCGGCGTACATGAGGTTGGAAACACGCTTCAAGGCATCACGTAATTCCAATAGTTGGTTGTTAATTTGGCCAGCAATTTGCTCTTGCAGAATTTGGCCGCGCTCGTTCACATCGCGTACGGCTGCAGCCGAAAGCGAAAACCACACCAGTATCGTCACTAAGCTGACGACAACAGAAGGTGTAAGCAGCTTGTAGTCGAAATGCAGCGATTCCCGATACCAATGCGAACGAATCAACATCATGATGCCGGTGAGCAATAACATGAGCGCAACAGCAATGAATATGACCGAGCCCGGCGCGTATAAGTTAGCGGTATTCGGTATCCAACTATAAACCAGAATCGCGCCCGTTAAGGCTAACGATAACCAACCGGTAAAGCGCCACAATGCGCGCACTAGCGGCCGCTTTAAACTAAGCGCTAGAGACAAGCCTAAAAGAAATAAGTGGATAGCTACGAGGACGACGATCCAACCGAAAAAGTCGCCGATGCCAAAATATTCACTGGTGATGTTGCTATAAAACGACAGTGAGGCGAGCAGCATGAAGGCAACACCGAACAACAATAAGAGCAGATTGTAGCCGCGGCCAGCGATAATAAAAGCAACCGCTGTGAAGAAAATTGCGAGCGGTGTACGGAGCGGAATAATGTCGATTAAGGTCTGGTCAGTGACCACAAAGTGGAAAAAGCAGCCGATAATACCGAGTAAGGCCGCCGAAATCGCGGAAAAGTAGTAAGCAGCGCTAGCAGCGGTTCGGGAGTTATAGGTCACGGAAACTTCGATTCCTTTTTCATTACTCTGCGACAATATGTGTCGCTTCTTATCTATTCAACCTGAATTTATCGGGTGAAACAACCATTCGATTACAAAATTTTAACCAGATTAAACATTTTTTAAATTCCGGCTTTCTTTAGTATCAGCACAGTTACTCTAAAAGTATCGGCAACTTCACTGGCTTCTTTACCTCTTTTTCGAACTAAAAGAGGTATAATGCCGATGTTTTTATCAGGTCTCTTATCAGCGGAGAAAAGATGTTTCACATTGTTCTGCACACGCCCGTTATGCCGGCAAATACCGGCAAACGTGCAACCCGTATTATTTAGAATGGTTTTGTTAGCCCCCAATTTGAAAACAGGGTGTTCTGTCAAACCGACCATGTGTTAACTATGTAGAGTTACTGTGTACTATGCATGGCCTTTTAGCGTGGTAATTCATCTATTATTACCGGTTATAATCTGCTACACTGAGCCTAAATTTTAGCTCAGGCTTAACCGGACTTTCCATGCGTCACGCACTTTTATCAATAATGACTCTGATATTGCTCGCTCAGCTTTCTTTGGCTGGTACGGCTGTGCATCAGTTGCATTTGAGTGAACAACGACATGATGACAGTCAAACCTCCCATATACACCTTGAGCTTCAGGCAACCACTGCAATTTCAGCAGAATTAAGCGATTCAGACTTTAACGAGCTATGTCTCGACTGCCAGTGTCATGGCGGTATCTCGATGATGACTGATTATTCTCAAACGACAGACATAGCGCTACTGCCTTCTAGAGTCGTGCTGTTACCGGTGCGTTTCAGTTCTCTCTTTCCTGATCCCTCATTTCGCCCTCCCATCGCATAACTTTATTTCTTCTATATCTAGGATTACTTGAACTCGCTTATATAGCGGGTGGATTTGTGTACTAAATACTTACCGGAAATATTTTTATGAAAATCATATCAAGCACTGCTTATATAGCGGGGCGTGTGGTCCAGTGTATCTTAGCAAAATGTACCTTCGCCGTTGTGCTGAGCACGATAATCAGTGCGTGTTTTATTGGGGCTGCGGTTGCACATGATGATAATCACGACGATGAACAAAGCGGCCAAGTTACATTGACAAATGAGCAGCAAAGACTTGCTGGGATTGAGGTTGAACAGGCAGTGGTTTCAGGGTTTTCACTGCAGACAACGGTGCCCGGGCAACTTTTGAATGACCGGGCGCGCAGTATTGTGATTGCCCCACAACTGGACGTACGAATTATCCATTACGATGCAAGCATCGGCCAAAGTGTAGCTGTCGGAGATGCGCTTTTGACCATTGGTGGGCGAGAGATTGCTGACGCTCAGGCAGATTTCGTACTGGCAGCGCAGGAGTTATCTCGCATTCAACGTATGGAAGAAGGCGTAGTCAGCGATACAGTTCGGGAAGAGGCCAGAATTGAGGCCGAGCGGCGGCGTGCCGTGTTGCGCTCGGTGTTTATGACGGACGCACAAATCACTGCATTGCTTAGTTGTTCTGACTGTATTGGTCAGGTTCAGGTGTTATCACCGATGGCCGGGAAAGTGCAGTTATCACCGGAACAACTACAGTACTCCGCCGGGCAGGCTCTATCAGGCGGAACATCTCTTTTGCGGGTTAACGATGAATCAACGCTGTGGGTGGCCGCAGAGTTGCCGGTAAGACACCGGTTGCCCCTGGAAGCGGGGCAGTCTGTTGTTGTTAACGTGAATGGAGAGTTGGTAACCGGAGAGGTGTTGAGCCGAGGTCATTACGTGTCGTCTGTGACCCAAACTGAGCAGATCCTTATTTCTGTAGATAACCGTTCGACTCATTGGCATGCCGGACAGTTTGCTGAAGTTCATTTACCGTCTGCTGAACAGCAGGGCGTACTCGTACCTAATGCAGCATTGCACCGTCAGGAGGGTAATCAATGGCGCGTATTCGTGCAAAATGAACAAAATACGTTTAGTTCTGTTGAGGTTACCGTGTTGGAGAGCCAAGGTGGACTTCATCTTGTCAGTGGTATTGAACCAGGTGCCAGGTTGGTCATGAAAGGTGCATTTTTTATCGCATCTGAACTGGCAAAAGATGGTTTCGATACCCACAACCATTAAGGAGCTAAGCAATGTTTTCTACACTTTTAAGTCGTCTGATTCAGTTCCGCTTAATGGTATTCATCCTGTTGAGTGTTTTTATTGGCGGGGTAATTTTTACTATTCCTCGACTAAATTTAGATGCATTTCCAGACGTAACCAATGTACAGGTGACGGTTAACACTCAGGCCAATGGTCTGGCAGCCGAAGAAGTTGAACAGTTGATTACCTATCCGCTTGAATCATCAATGTACGCTTTAACGGGAGTGACAGAGGTGCGTTCGTTATCCCGCACTGGTTTGTCGGTGGTAACTGTTGTTTTTGCAGACGGTACTGATATTTATTTTGCCCGCCAGCAAGTATTTGAAAAGCTTAGTGAAGCGCGCGAGATGATTCCTGAACAGCTTGGAATACCTAAAATGGGGCCTAATACGTCCGGCCTTGGTGAGGTATTCCAATACACATTGCGCTCAGATAATCCGGCGTACGATGCGGCTGCTTTACGCACATTGAATGATTTTCTGGTCAAGTTACTGTTGATGCCCGTGGATGGAGTCACTGAAATCTTGTCCTTCGGTGGGCCAGTTCTGCAGTACCAGGTGCAAATTGATCCCGTACGCCTTCTAGAATATGACCTGACTATGGAGCAGGTCTTTAGCACATTGGCCGATAATAACCTGAATGCTGGTGGCTGGTTTATGCCTCAGGGTGATAATCAGTTAGTCGTTCGTGGTGCAGGTATGCTGCCAGCGGGTGATGCTGGGCTGGAGGCTATTCGTCAACTACCAATTATACAACGTCAGGGAATTCCGGTGCGAATTGGCGATGTTGCATCGGTAGGTTTTGGCCATGAAATCCGAGTGGGTGCAGTCACAATGACTGAAAAAAATGAGTCAGGTGAGACCGAGGCTCTGGGCGAAGTGGTTGCTGGCATTATTTTGCAGCGGACAGGTGCGAATACAAAGGCTGTTATCGATGGTATTGAAGCGCGTTTAGATAGTATCAATAGCGCCCTCCCTGAGGGCGTATACCTTGAAGCGTACTATGATCAGTCGCACTTGATTGAAAGAGCGGTAACTACAATCAGGGATGCTGTTTTTTTTGCGTTTGTGCTGATTGTCTTGGTTTTGCTTGGATTTTTAAGAAACATCCGCGCTTCAGTGTTAGTGCTTTTATCGATCCCGTTGTCAATAGGGGTTGCGCTGCTTTTTATGCATCAGTGGGGAATTTCAGCCAACCTGATGTCGTTGGGCGGATTAGCTATTGCAACAGGCTTGATGATTGATGCGTCGGTCGTGATGGTCGAGCGGATTTTTCAACGACTTACAGCATCGCAAAGTACCCGGCCCATGACAGTGACTGAGCATATTATTGAAGCGGGTCAGGAGGTTGCCCGGCCAGTTATGTTTGCAACGTTGATTATCATGACTGTGTTTGTTCCTTTATTTTTTCTTGAAGGGGTGGAAAGTAAGTTATTTCAGCCTATGGCGGTCAGCGTCATTTTAGGTTTGGCAGGCTCCTTAATAGTTGCGTTAGTTATAGTGCCACCGCTTGCATCGTACTTATTCAAAAAAGCGCCTAAACATGTTGAGCCGAAGATATACCATATTGTTGAACGCGGCTTTATTCGGGGCCTTACCCTGAGTTTGAAAAAGCCGCTATGGGTAGGGGTGGTTACGCTGGCATTTGTCAGCATAGCAGTGCTGCTTGGTCCACGACTGGAAACAGAGTTTGCCCCGGAACTGGAAGAAGGAACAATTAATATGCGGGTTACTCTGGCACCGTCGGCAAATCTGGATACTTCCATTCGTGTAGCACAGCAACTGGAAGGCATGCTGATGGACTTCCCGGAAGTAACCTACGCTTTATCGCGTATAGGCGCCCCTGAGTTGGGTGGAGATCCTGAGCCTATTAATAATATCGAAATGTACATCGGTTTAACCGACATGGCGGCGTGGCAGACCGCAGCCACCCGCGAAGAACTGCAAAGTAAAATGAATGAAGTGCTGGGTGAGCTACCTGGTGTTGTACTCAATTTTTCTCAGCCTATAGCAACACGGGTTGATGAGCTGTTATCCGGGGTTCGGGCGCAATTGGCGATCAAGTTATTTGGCTCTGATTTGGGTGTTCTGGCGGAAAAGGGCGAGGAACTACAACGTTTAGTGGATGCTATCCCCGGAACTACCGATGTGGCGCTGGAGCAAATTAGTGGTGAAGAGCAATTAACTATTCGCCCTGATTATACCGCAATGTCCCGTTACGGATTTGATGTTGCAGACTTGATGGCCTGGGTACGTTTAGGTGTGGGTGGAGAAAATGCGGGGCAGATTCTGGATGGTAATGCCCGTCATGATATAAATGTACGACTTCATTCTGACTTTCGTGCCTCACCAGAGTCCATTGCGCGTATTCCGCTAAAAACAGCCAGCGGAGCAATTGTTTTATTGGGAGATATAACTGAAATCACGCGTGAATCGGCAGCTCCGATGATTCGCCGCGAAAACGCCCAGCGCCGAATTGTCATTGAGTCTAATATCAGTGGCCGGGCTATGGGTAGTGTGGTTGCTGATATTCAATCGGCAATCCAGCAGTTTGACTTACCTGCCGGCTATACGATTGAAATAGGCGGACAGTTTGAGAATCAGCAGCGAGCGCAGCAACGGTTAATGGTAGTGGTACCGGTATCTCTGCTGATTATTACGCTATTTCTGTACCTGGCTTTTCGCTCCATTAAACAGGTGGCTTTGGTAGTAACTAATGTGCCTGTGGCCCTTGTCGGCGGGGTTATTGCTCTGTACCTAAGTGGAACATATTTATCAGTGCCGAGCGCTATTGGTTTTATAACTGTTTTTGGTGTAGCAATGCTAAATGGCGTGGTATTACTAGATGCGATTAATGGCTTACGGCAGCGTGGAATGTCAGTGCAGGACGCTGTGCTACAAGGCACAGCAAGCCGTTTACAGCCTGTCTTGATTACCGCCATAACCTCAATACTTGCGTTAGTGCCTATTTTATTGTCGCAGGGAATTGGCAGTGAAATTCATAAACCGTTGGCAACTGTAGTTCTGGGAGGACTAATCACTTCAACAGTACTGACCCTGTTTGTTATTCCGACTTTATATACACTGATATATAAAGAAAAGGGAAACAACAAGGCGTAGCAATTAGTCCGGCCATTAGAAGCGCTGCTTGCAGTGGAGGTATTCAGCATCTTTAAAAAAGGTTTACTTTATAAAAGCTTTTGCAGGTGTCTGTTTTGCATGTCTTTATTGGGTTATCTGATACCGTTCGAGACATGAATACCGTACAAGTCTTCGATGTGCATGCGGATATCTTGATAGCTGGTACCCAGCGAAAACAGCGCAATAATTTTACGCTCGAGCTCATCTGTTAAATGCGTCTGGTGCTTTTTCACGAGCTGAGGCTCAAAGGTCCCCGCATGGTCGCGTGGTGTATTCAACTCAAAGCTACCAGCGGGACTTTTTACTGTTTTAGCGGTCGAGCCATTTTTGCGATTTGGCTGCGCTTTGTTCGTCAAGCTCAGCCTGCATGGCTGCTTCCGTCAGCTGCTTGATGAGTGGTGTTAGGATACCGTCTTTACCAGTAAGGTCTTTGCCTTCACGCAATTGCTTTAAGGCGGCGTCGATATCGAAGTCTGGTTTGGTCATGTATCATCTCTTTTTTATATAGTTTATCGAGATGACACAGAATTCTGAACACTACCAAAATCGTGTGCGAGTTAAATTGAAGCTTCTATTGCTGCATTTCGGGCATGATAAAAAGTGATCCGAATCCATTTGACAAGACATCGGCTTCTGTAAGTTAGGCATTTTCTACGCCATTATTTTCCATTGATAAAATCAAGTTGCCGCCATGCCTCATAACTAACCAAGGCAACAGTGTTAGATAAGTTCAGTGAACGATTATTTGGCATCATTGGAATACGCAACCTCATTTCAGGGGCAATTTGTTCCATGACTTCTGGGGCTAGGCCACTCGTTTCAGAACCAAATAGCAATACATCACCCGGTTGGTACTGAACCTCGCTATAGCCACGCGTGCCTTTGGTGGTAATCGCATAAATATTGCGCTCCCCCATAGCCTGTTTAAATGATTCAAAATCTGGATGCCGTTCTACGCGGCTCAGATCATGATAATCCAGCCCTGCGCGGCGTAGCTTCTTCTCTTCGAGGTCAAAGCCAAGTGGTTCGATTAAATGCAACGTACAGCCATTGTTCGCACAAAGCCTGATCACATTGCCGGCGTTAGCAGCCATAACTGGATTAAATAAGGCGATATTCAACATTAATAATCTACTCCATTCTTTATATAATGTGATTTTAGCGACATGCGGGCGTCACGACCACGCCAAAATTTTGTTAGCCCCATTTTGTTAGCTAATGTATTGTGTTTGTAATACTTGATTTCAAAGGCGTGGAGAGCTGTTTTGGTAATCTGGGCTAACAAAAAGTACATACCGCTGGTGGAAGTAAGGATGAACGTCATCCGCCTTGCCGCTAATAACGGTTGTACCTTGCATTTAATTGAGCCGTTAGGGTTTGATTTTGAAGAAAAGAAGCTGCGTCGTGCGGGGCTCGACTATCATGACTTGAGTCGTGTGGAGCGTTATCCTGACTTTGCTGCGTTTGCCGAAAAGTTTGCTGGTCACACCATTTACGCAATCACCACCAAAGGTACCCGCAACTATACCGATGTGACCTTTCAGCCGGGTGACGTGTTGTTGTTTGGTTCGGAAACCAGCGGTTTGCCTGTCGATGTGATGGCGCAAATCGCACCGGAGCAGCGCTTACGTTTACCCATGATGCCAAATAACCGGTCGCTGAATTTATCCAACTCGGTAGCGATTTTAAGTTACGAAGCTTGGCGCCAACAGGGCTTTGCTGGCGGCCTCTAGGCTAGCTACTAAAAAAGCGCTGAATCATTGCCAGTGCCGGCGCGCGAATGGCGTCGGTTTCCATTAGAATTTCGTGTTTCGCCCCAGCAATAGGCTCTAAACGGCTGGCCGGGTGCGCTAATTTGTCGACAAAACGGTGCTGTGGCTCTGGCGCCACAATAATGTCCTGATCCCCTTGCAACAGCAGCACCGGAATATCCACTCGCTCAGCAAGTTGTACTACCTGCTCCGCAGCTTGCACGCCTTCAGCTACCCAATGATTCGTCGGCCCGCCGACTTTGATCGCGGGCAAGTCTTGGTACATCTGCGAAAACCAATCATAGCGGGCTTCGCTGTGGGTTAAACGATTTACGGCAAAGGCCTCTTTCTGATAATCACCGGTACCCGGTGCATACCAATGTCGCTTTGGCGACAAAAACTGATTTAACGCTGCTAACGAACGCGTCATGGGTTTTGCCAACCACAGCGGCCAAGGGGCGGTGTTAATTCCCATCATCGGCGCACTTAATGCAGCTTTGTGGAAGGGGGACGGTGAGTAACCGTGACGGCCGGCAACTTGTTGCAGGTAGGTCATACTAATTGCGCCCCCCATAGAATGGGCAAGCAAATAAACGGGCTTGTCGGCAAAGTCAGCTTTTAGGAGCGCTAACCATTCGGCAAAGTCTTCCGCATAGTCAAGAAAACGACCAACATGCCCTTGTTGCTGATTGGCAGTAAGGCGAGTCGAATGGCCTTGACCACGGTGGTCGATCATCGCAACCGCATAGCCTTCGGCAACAAATTCGAGAGCAACTTCTTGGTATTTAATATACGACTCGACGCGGCCTGGCGAAATTACGACCCAGCCTCGTGGGTTTTCAGGTCTGCACAAACCGTAATGAATTTCCTTGCCGTCGCGGCTGGTAAATTCTCTGTGCTCAATGCTGCGATAGAACTTCGTGAGCTCCTGAGCCGCCCATTGCGACCACTCAGAATCCGTATCCTTGGGCCGGACCGACAATACCTTCTGTGCTAATGACTCGTGTGCAACCCCCTGCAACATACTGCCTCCACTCGTTGCGACAACCATTAGGGACCGTAGCTGGAATGCCATTCCAGCTACGGTCCCTAATGAATTGTACGTGATTGGGATGAGTTAGCAAGCGGCCTAGCGGGGGAACTCGACGCTGACCTCAAGGCCTCCATCGGGGTGGTTGCGGGCATTAATTTGGCCACCAAGGATTGCCACAGCACGCTGGCAAAGCGCCAAACCTAAACCAACGCCGGCACCATGATGTCGCGACGGGTCGCCGCGATAAAACGGTTCAAATAGTTTGGCGAGTTTTTCTTCTGGCGCACCTGGGCCTTGGTCACGAATTTGCAGCGTAAAGGTCTCTTTATCGGCAAATGCGTGAATAGTGACAACACCATCGAGCGGGCCGTACTGGAACGCGTTACGCACTAGGTTCTCAACTATCATGCGCAACAGCACTGGGTCTGTAGCCACGGGCTCGAGCTGGCCGCTTGGCAATTCAATGCGTCCACGCCAGCCTTCTTCACCCAGCTGAGCAATGTAGAAATAGTCGAGGTCGTCTTTCAGCTCGCGCAACAAAGCCTGCACATCCACTTGGTCTTTCACCAATTTCTCAAGGCCATTCTCAAGGCGCGACAGCCAAAGAATCGAGTCGATAATCATGCCGAGTCGATAAATATCTTTATGCAACTGCTTGTAGTTACGGTTCTGCCGCAGATCTGGAGTTTCTAGCAGGTCGAGCGCCACTTGCAAGCGACCGACCGGGGAGCGCAGCTCATGGGAGACATCGCTGAGTAACCGTCGCTGGGCGTCCCGCGAGGTGGCTAAGTCTAATGCAGTGCGCTGCAGCGTGCGGGCAAGTTCACCAAGTTCGTCTCGCCGCCGTGGCAAGCGCTTCAAACTCGGCTCGGCCACACCCGCTGCGACTTGTCTTGTCGCATTGCGCAACTGTTTCAGTGGCCGTACAAACCACCAACCTAAAATTAAGGCGCCAATAAACGATGCAATTGCCGACAGCAGCAACAAACGTGGCAAGAAATCACGATCGGCTTGGCTTTCTTGCACCGCTGCCAATTCGCTAGCGGTCGCCGGTCGGCCGACCACAACCGCCCCTTCATTACTCTCTAAAGGTCCTGCATATAAACTGTCACCGACAACGATTTGCACCGGCTCAGCATGGGAATACACTTGCACTGCTGCACCGATTTCGCGCTGAGACAAGCCTGGGGTAAATTCCCACTGGTCACGCTCAACGGCAATCAGACGGTATTGGCCAACGAGCAAGCGGCCAGGTTGTAATAAACCGGCACTGGAAGGATGGGTAAGAATCGGCGCCAGCGAGCGATTGAATTCTTCGCTCATGGGCTCTGGCCCCGGTGGACGCGCTAAATACAAGATGACTGAAAACGCCGCCGCCGCAGTCAGTAGAATGAGTAACCAAAATATCGTCAGCAGTCGAAACGTCAACGACTGATACCAACGGGTGCGGCGTTCAACCATGATTTAGGTTTCCAGTAGTTCTGGTTCCATCACGCGGTAACCACGACCGCGCACGGTTTGAATCCGATCCGGATGCGTTGGTAGTTTTTTGCGGATATTACTAATGTGCACGTCGAGCGAACGGTCAAACGGCCCAAGTTGACGGCCTAGCACTTGCGCCGACAGCATTTCTTTGGTCACAAGTTGACCATGGTGCATCACCAACTGACGCAGCACTTCATATTCGGTCGGCGTTAACACTAAGGCTTCGCCATCACAACTTGCATTGGCATTGGTCGTATCGAGCTCAAAACCGGCAAAACGTAACATTTCCACCACAGGTTTCGAGTCTTGGTTTTTACTCCGGCGCAGCAATGCTTTGACGCGTGCAATCAGTTCCCGCGGATAAAACGGCTTCGGCAAGTAATCATCGGCACCGAGCTCAAGACCAACCACGCGATCAACGTCGTCACCACGTGCCGTTAGCATCAATACCGGCGTCTCGACCCCACTTTGACGCAGCTGCTTGAGAACCTGTAAACCATCAATCTCTGGCAACATAATATCAAGTAAAATAAGCGCGAATGGGTCACTCGTCGCCTTGGCTAAACCGGCTTTGCCGTCCTCTACGTGAGTGATTTTAATTCCCTCACGAGCAAACACGTCAGTTAGCATGTTACCTAAATCAACATCGTCATCGATTAACAAGATATGTACCACGGGTCGTATCCTTTTTAGTTTCAATACTAGCAATCTAGCGTCTTTACATTTCCATGCGAGTGACTTTTCACCTTCTTTACAATTGTAAAACGCTACTTATTCAACCCCAACCGACTTATTTTCCGCGTCAGGGTGTTACGCCCCCAGCCAAGTCGTTCTGCGGCTTGCTGTCTGTGTCCACCGGTCGCTGCAAGCGCTTCTTCGATCGCTATGCGTTCAATGCTCGCGCTCAAGCTCGACCACCCATTAGGATAGTCTTGATTATTTGTGCCGGCCAATGCATCCCGAATTGCCACGCGTAACGCTGTTTGCCAATCGCTGCTGTTTGGCGTTGGTAGCCCAACGTCGCTCGCGTCGTTCGAACCGTCACTAGAGCCTCGCGTTAACTGCGGCAACTCATCAACATCAACCACGTCGCCACTGGCCATCACGGTTATCCAACGGCACGCATTCTCGAGCTGGCGAACGTTACCGGGCCATTCAGCGGCGGTCATGGTCGCCATGGCGTTTTTGCTTAAACGCTTCACCGGCATCTGTAATTCTTCGGCTGCGCGCGCTAAAAAATGTTCCGTTAATGCCGGAATATCGCTTCGGCGCTGCGCTAGGCTCGGAAGCTGTAAATGAATCACGTTTAAACGATGGTAAAGGTCTTCACGAAAATCACCATCGCTTATGGCCTTGCGCAAATCAATGTGGGTGGCGGCGATAACCCGCACATCAACGGTCACCAATTGATGACTACCCACCGGATAAAACTGTCCTTCTGCAAGCGCGCGCAGCAAACGTGTTTGCACCGCTAAAGGCATGTCACCAATTTCATCGAGAAACAGGGTGCCGCCATCGGCTTGCTGGAAACGCCCCGGGCGCCGTGATTGAGCGCCGGTAAACGCACCTTTCTCGTGCCCAAACAGCTCGGACTCTATCAGCTCACTTGGAATAGCGGCCATATTTAACGCCACAAACGGCTTCTCGGCGCGTGGGCTATGGTCATGTAGGGCGCGGGCGACCAACTCTTTACCGGTACCTGTTTCACCGGTTAAGAGCACAGTGACACTTGAACGCGACAAGCGTCCAATAGCCCGAAACACCTCTTGCATTGCCGGCGAGTCACCAACAATGCCGGTTTCTTGTTGCGTTTCTGCTGCATTGTCGCCAACGCTGACTTGCTGCTCCTGCTCCCGCGCTTTCACCGCTCGGCTCGCCACCGCGAGCATTTCGTGCAGGTCAAAAGGCTTGGGCAAGTATTCAAAAGCACCGCCTTTAAAGGCTTTGACTGCGCTGTCTAAGTCCGAGTGTGCGGTCATCACTATCACCGGCAAATCTGGCCATTGTTGTTGCAACTGGCGCAGGACTTCCATGCCGTTCAGGCCCGGCATTTTCACATCGGTAATCACTAAATCCGGGGTTGCCTGCTTGCTCGCACTGACTTCGGTCATCGCCGTCAACAAGGCTTCTGGTTCAGCAAATAAGCGCGGCTGCCAACCGGCGTCGGCGGTGAATGCACGCTCAAGCACCCAACGAATTGAGCTGTCGTCGTCGAGAATCCAAACCTGATACGCACTCATGGCTCAATCTCCTCTTCCGAACCTTGGCTGGGTGGCTGTTGGTACGGCAAGTACACAGTGAATTCGGTACATTGTGGCCGACTGTTGAGTTCGATTTTACCGGCGTGCTGGTGCACCAGTGACTGCGCAATCGACAAGCCTAAGCCAGAGCCGTTTTCACGCCCGCTCACTAACGGATAGAACAAGGTATCGCGCAGCTCACTTGGCACGCCTGGCCCGTCGTCTTGCACAGTAATCAGCAAACACTGACGATAGCGGGTGCCATAAATCGTTTCTTGGTGACTAATGCGCGTGCGCACCACAATGGTGCCTTGCTCGCCAATCGCTTCGAGCGCATTTTTGACTAAATTCAGGAGCACCTGTTCGACCTGCTCGGGGCTGACCCAAATCGCCGGAATACTGGGGTCGTAGTCTTTGCGCACGGTAACCTGTGGTGGACACTCTAATTGAATCAGGTCAAGAACGCGGGTGAGAACTTCATGAATATTAACCCAACGTCGTTGGCTTGGGCGGTTCGGCCCTAATAGTCGGTCGACTAAGTTACGCAAGCGATCGGCCTGCGCCATAATCAGCTGGGTAAACTCGCGTTGGTTATCTGGCAACTGCGCATCGAGTAATTGCGCTGCACCGCGCAGTCCACCCAATGGGTTTTTAATTTCGTGCGCTAAACCGCGTACCAACTGCTGGGCAGCCGCTAGCTGATGTTGTTGGGTTTGTTCTTGGTTAATCCGCCGAATTAAATCAATCTGGCGCATTTCGAGCAGTATAGTCAAACCTAAGCTGGGTACTTCGGCAACTGACGCGGTTAATTCCACATTCATGGTTTTGCCGTCATGGAATACCCAGGTCACGTCGCTATCGGAAATTGTTTGTTGCGACTGCAGTACGCCACTCAGTAGCGACAAGTCGAAACTGCTATAACGTAAGTGGCTGTCGAGCGGCGTCGCTTCAAGGCGGCGTGCGCTGGCAGCGAAAATCGCATCGGCAGCGGCATTGGCATAATGCACTTTCAGTTGACCGTCGAGCACAAGAATCGCGGTCACCAGCTGATCGGCTAATGCGCTGCTAAATGCTGTTGTCAGTGTTGTGGTGTGCGAGACGGTCATTGCTTTTCCTCACCTACACAGTGCTTGGGTAGGCAGTTTGCACCAATTTGGTGCAATTCGCAATCCAAGCGTCAGTCGCTAGGATCAAAAAAGGGCTCGGCAGTTAAACCACCGAGCCCTTCGTCTCAATTAGCTTGAGTAGTACATGTCAAACTCAATTGGGTGCACGGTCATGGCTAAACGCTCAACTTCTTTGCGTTTTAACTTCACGTACGCGTCAATCATGTCTTGACTCATAACCCCGCCAACTTTGAGGAAGTCATTGTCTTGCTCAAGGGCGTCTAATGCCATTTCTAACGAGCTGGCAACCGTTGGAATTTCTTTTGCTTCTTCCGCCGGCAAGTCATACAAGTCTTTGTCCATAGCATCGCCAGGGTGGATCTTGTTCTGGATACCATCCAAACCAGCCATTAACAAGGCAGTAAAGGCTAAGTATGGGTTCGCTAATGGATCCGGGAAGCGCGCTTCAATGCGGCGGCCTTTCGGGTTTGATACCAATGGAATCCGAATTGACGCTGAACGGTTACGTGCTGAGTAAGCCAACATAACCGGCGCTTCAAAGCCTGGGACTAAACGCTTGTACGAGTTCGTACCTGGGTTCGTAAACGCGTTCAGAGCGCGAGCATGCTTGATGATGCCACCAATGTAATACAGTGCGGTTTCAGATAATCCGCCGTACTTGTCGCCAGCAAAGAGGTTTTTACCGTCTTTTGCCAAGCTCATGTGTACGTGCATACCTGAGCCGTTGTCGCCAACCAGTGGCTTCGGCATGAAGGTCGCCGTTTTGCCATAGGCGTGCGCAACGTTGTGGACCACATATTTGAAGATTTGAATTTCGTCCGCTTTTTTGGTTAGCGTGTTGTACTTACACGCAACTTCGTTCTGGCCCGCGGTCGCAACTTCGTGGTGATGCGCTTCTACCACTAAGCCCATGTCTTCCATGATTTCACACATTTCACTACGGATGTCATGTGAAGAGTCAACCGGTGGCACTGGGAAGTAGCCGCCTTTGACGCCAGGACGGTGACCTTTGTTACCGCCTTCATAGCTCTTACCCGAGTTCCATTTCGCTTCGATATCATCAATTTTATAGAACGAGCCGCTCATATCGGTGTGGAAGCGAACGTCATCAAACATGAAGAATTCTGGCTCTGGCCCCATCAATACGGTGTCTGCGATGCCGGTTGAGGTCAGGTATTCTTCCGCACGCTGGGCAATTGAACGTGGGTCACGGTCGTAGCCCATGCGTGAGTCTGGCTCGAGAATCGAACAACGGATAATCAAGGTCGGGATTTCAGAAAACGGGTCCATCACCGCAGTGTCCAAATCAGGCTGTAACACCATGTCCGATTCATTAATGCCTTTCCAGCCGGCAATCGATGAGCCATCGAACATTTTGCCGTCTTCGAAAAAGTCTTCATCGATTTGTGACACAGGAATGGTCACGTGCTGCTCTTTACCTTTGGTGTCGGTAAAGCGTAAATCGATAAAACGAACTTCATTCTCTTCGATAAGTTCCATAATTGCCTGAATCGACATGTGTGCCTCCACGGTAGCTGTCGGTCTTAATCTAATTGCGTCAGGGTTAAAGTCTGGCGCAGAATTTTGATTTTGCTGGTAAGGATTTAGCAAAGCCCATGCCACAATACATAAGCCGCTGTTTTTATTTGTTATTTTAAACAAGGCGACGGAGGTGCTAGCTTCTAATGCGCGTCACCAAGCTGAAAATGCGTCACTTCGCACTATTTTGGTGCATCCAAAACAAATAACGCACCATTATGGTGCGTTATTTTGCTATGAACTGTATGCGTTAAAGACTCAACAAATGCGTAATTAAGTCGTTTAAGTCTTCTTGGCTGCGAATATCACTCGGCATGGGCGTCGCCAATAAGTAGCGACCATTGATCACCACCGAGGGTACGCCATTAATCTCATTGCTACTCATCTCCGTCAGTGTTTGACGCAAAATCTGTTCGATTTCGTCCGAGTCCGCCTTCGCAAACACGTCGTTCGGGTCGAGCCCTAAACGCGAAATAAAGCCGGTAAGCTGGTCCAAGTCCGGTAACTGATTATTCTGACTGGCATAAAACGCTAACATTTCGGTTGCAATGTCACGCTCCGTCAGTTCTTGAATGGCGTGAAATAATGCACCGTCAAAGGCCCAACGTTGGTTAAACGCACCATGACGACGGACGATAGCCACGTCTGGGTTCGCGTCTTTGAAGCCTTGCATCACCGGTTCGAAGCGCTGACAGGCTGGGCAACCCACCCATAAGTACTCAACAATAAATGGTTCTTGTTGGCCTTGCTGAACAGGCTCTGACAATACCCGGTAATGCGAACCTTCACTGTAACTAACTGCCGCTGTATCGGTCGCTGGTGTCTCTGGCGGCGTCGGCGCGTCGCTACACGCTGCCAATACAAACATGGACACTGTGACTAAAAGCCACTTTTTAAGAGAGTTAAACCGCTGCATTTTTATTTCCTTTTTACATCTGCACAACCAATGGGCAGACCTCAAAACTACTGCTATAGTGATAGAATCTTCGTATTTGTTCAAGGATGAGTTGCAAGGTGAGCCGTGTGAATAACGACAAACAAGTGCAGAATGTTTGTGCAGCCGACGACAGTGCTCGGCTAGAAGCTCTGCGGCGGTATAACATACTAGATACCGATTACGACCCTCGCTTTGACGATTTAGCCGAACTTGGCGCTTTTATTTGCGACACACCCATAGCGGTGATTAACTTTATCGACAAAGATCGGCAATGGTTCAAGTCTGAAATTGGCCTTGGTATTCGCGAAACCGAGCTAGACATTTCAGTCTGCGCCCATGCAATTCTACAACCGGGGCTTTTTGTTGTCCCGGACATGACCAAAGACCCTCGCTTTGTCAATAATCCGCTGGTTACCGGCGAACCACATTTACGCTTTTATGCCGGCGCACTGCTTGAGACCGACGACGGTTTTCCACTCGGCACGTTCTGCGTCCTCGATTACCAACCTCGCGAGCTTTCTGCCGAGCAAAAAAAGGCGATTACAACACTCGCTCGACAAGTCATGACGCAGCTCGAACTCATCCGTACCAACGAGCAGCAACGTGAAACCCTAAAGGCACTGCAACGTTCGAATAAGCTTTTAGAGGTTGAAGCAAGCACCGACGAACTGACTAAACTGGCGAATCGCAGGGCGATTACCCACGCGCTACAGTATGAACTTGCCCTGATGCAAGAGCTCGGGCGCAAAAGTGCCGCACTGCTACTCGACCTCGATTTCTTTAAACAGGTAAACGACGCGCACGGTCATTTGGTCGGTGATGAAGTGTTAAAAGAGTTTGCCGAGTTTTGTAGCCGTGAGTTCCGCAGTTCCGACATGATCGGCCGCTGGGGTGGCGAAGAGTTTATTATTATTCTGCCGGGCAGTAATTTGGCCACTGCCGAAAAAATTGCAGCGCGCTTCCAACGCAAACTCAATGAGCATACTTTTGCCAAACATCATCAAGTTAAACTCACGTTTAGTGGTAGCTTAATTGAGCTGTCACCGCTACTGAGCGCTCGGGCGACCTTCAAGCGGCTCGACGACAATCTCTATCGGGCAAAACAACAAGGCCGCAATCAAATTATTTTGGTCAAAGATTAACCAGCAGCCCTTATCAATCGTTACAGAATCGTTAAATTTAGCGCCTGCTGTACAAGAGGTGCTTTTTTATTCACCAAAAACCACGTACAATCCGCCCCCCTATGGCCGATTCGGCCCTACATTACAGGTTACAAATACGGTTTATGTCTAAAGCTATTGAGAAAATTCGCAATATCGCAATTATCGCGCACGTTGACCACGGTAAAACAACCTTGGTTGATAAACTTCTGCAGCAAAGCGGTACCCTAGAAAGCCGCGGCGAAATGCAAGAGCGCGTCATGGATTCTAACGATCTTGAAAAAGAGCGTGGAATCACTATTTTGGCCAAAAACACTGCGATTAATTGGAATGACTACCATATCAATATTCTTGATACCCCAGGTCACGCTGACTTCGGTGGTGAGGTAGAGCGCGTTCTTTCAATGGCTGACTCAGTATTGTTATTAGTCGACGCCGTTGACGGTCCAATGCCGCAAACACGTTTCGTAACCCAAAAAGCTTTTGCTCACGGTTTGAACCCAATCCTGGTCGTCAACAAGGTTGACCGTCCGGGCGCACGGGTTGACTGGGTTGTTGACCAAGTTTTCGACTTGTTCGATAACTTAGGTGCAACCGACAAGCAGCTCGACTTCCCAATCGTTTACGCATCGGCATTGAATGGTTTTGCCTCGTTGGACTCAGAAGTTCACGGCACCGACATGACACCGTTGTTCGAAACCATCGTTCGTGAAGTTGCGCCACCAGAAGCAGAAATCGACGGCCCATTACAGCTGCAGATTTCGCAATTAGATTACTCAAGCTACTTAGGCGTTATCGGTATTGGTCGTGTTCGTCGCGGTACCGTCAAGCCAAACCAACAAGTAACTGTTGTTGGCGCTGATGGCAAAACCCGGAACGGTAAAGTTGGCTTAGTTTTCGGTTACCTCGGTTTAGACCGCATGGAAGTCGACTCGTCACACGCTGGTGACATTTGTGCGATTACCGGTTTAGGTGAATTGAAAATTTCCGACACCGTCTGTGCCGTGGGTCACAACGAAGCGTTGCCACCACTGTCAGTCGACGAGCCAACCGTAACCATGACGTTCCAGGTCAACACCTCACCATTTGCTGGTAAAGAAGGTAAGTATGTGACCTCACGCCAAATTCTTGAGCGTTTACAGCAAGAGTTGGTTCACAACGTTGCCTTACGCGTTGAAGAAATGCCAGATCCAGACAAGTTCCGAGTTTCTGGTCGCGGTGAATTGCACTTAGGTGTTTTAATCGAAAACATGCGTCGTGAAGGCTTCGAATTAGCCGTGTCGCGTCCAGAAGTTATCATTAAGTACGAGAACGGCCAGAAAATGGAACCGTACGAAACCTTAACTGTTGACATCGAAGACCAACACCAAGGTTCAGTGATGGAAGCTTTAGGTTTACGTAAAGCAGAAATGACCGACATGTCACCAGACGGTAAAGGCCGTGTGCGCATCGACTTCATGGTTCCAAGCCGTGGCTTAATCGGTTTCCAAACCGAATTCATGACACTAACGTCAGGTACGGGTTTGGTTTACCACGCGTTTGATCATTACGGCCCACACAAAGGCGGTAAAATTGGTCAGCGGATTAACGGTGTATTGATTTCAAATGCGCAAGGTAAAGCATTGGCCTATGCCTTGTTTAACCTGCAAGAGCGTGGTCGTTTATTTGCTTCACACGCAGACGAAGTTTATGAAGGCCAAATTATTGGTATTCATAACCGTGCTAACGATTTGACGGTAAACTGTTTGAAAGGTAAGCAGCTGACCAACATTCGTGCCGCCGGTACTGACGAAGCATTAACCTTAACCCCACCGATTAAGATGAGCCTTGAGCGTGCGCTTGAGTTCATTGATAACGATGAGCTAGTTGAAGTGACGCCGAAGTCGATTCGTGTGCGGAAGAAACTATTGACCGAGAACGAGCGTAAGCGCGCTTCTCGCGAAACAGAAAGCGCAGAATAAGACTGCCTTTCCATTTCAAATGAAAACGAGCGCCTTTTAGGCGCTCGTTTTTTATGTCTGACTATCTATTCGGTCGTGGTCGCAGCTTAGGCCAACACCACACCATACAGCACGGCAAAATAGTGGGCGACGCTTGCCGCCAGCACGAACAGGTGCCAAATGGCATGGTGATAGACCATTTGCTTGCGCACATAGAAAATCACCCCTAAGGAATATAGCAAGCCACCAATTAACAGCAGCAGCAAGCCTGTGGTATTCACCAGTTCGAGCATCGGTTTAATTGCCACCAAGGCCATCCAACCTAAACCCAAATACAATGACAGCGACAACCATTTCACGCGCTCTTTCTTCAGTACCTCGAGCAACACGCCACCGAGCGCAATACTCCAAATAATAATGAACAAGGTCCAGCCCCACGGCCCGCGCAAGTTAACCAACAGGAATGGGGTGTACGTGCCGGCAATCAAGAGGAATATGGCTGCATGATCCATTAACTGGAAAAAACGTTTCAGCCTGTGATTGGTGACCGCATGGTAAAGTGTCGACGCCGAATACAACAAGATAATCGAAGCGCCATAAATAGACACGCTGACGACATGCCAAATATCGCCATACTCAAACGACAAATAAATTAGAAATACTAAACCCACGATCCCAGCAATGACGCCAAGACCATGACTAACGGAATGCGCAATTTCTTCACCGAGTGAATATTTGGCTTTCGTTGAACTCATGCATTACACCTCTGACCAGTTTTGAGCTGTCATTAAAACATATTTCAGCGTACAAGTGTACGCTGTATTTTATTTTTTCATATTAAAGGAAGTAACTATTTCATACAGAAGTATTTTTTGTACAGCGGCAGAGCGCAGTCAGGGTACAACTGCGCTCATAAGATTGCTTAATCGTAATCTCGGTCAATTTGTTTTAGCTTGGTCATAAAACTCTCAAAATCACGCTCTGACTCGTAATCTAAGTGATAGGTATTGTGGAAGCCGGTCCAGAGTTTGACCCGCAGCCCTTCTAAATACACGGTATAACCATCGTGGTCGGTATAGCCCGTAATACCGTCGAGAACATGGCGTTCGTCGATTACCTCGCCATGATCGACAATTTTTTCAAAAACCGATAACACAGTACGAATGCTTAATTCATTTTTCATGGCTCCTCCAAAACGGTTCCGGCAATACTCTTAGTTATGGCAGTAAGCAGTTATTTTCGCAAGAAAAACGCCAGCTATATTTGCTGGCGTTTGCTTGGGAATATCTGCCACTATTCACTAGGTACGGCGGCAGTTGGGGTTTTCGATCGAACCGTTTGTCTTGCTTACTTTATCAGTTGCTTGAAGGCCTGCGTCGCTTCTTCATGCTCCGCGCCAAAGCTCGCTTCTCGATCCACTGGTAAAACACCGGTATGAAGAAGATCGAGACAAACGTTGCGATGAGCATGCCGCCAACCACGGTGACACCAACCGCCTGACGCGCTGCTGCACCAGCGCCAGAGGTAAACACCAAAGGTAACGCGCCAAGAATAAACGCGAGCGACGTCATCAGAATGGGTCGGAAGCGTTGACGGCATGCCGTTAATGCGGAGGCCACCACACTCATGCCACGCTTCCGGTTGATCACAGCGAACTCAACAATGAGGATCGCATTCTTTGCCGACAAACCGATCAATACCAATAAGCCGACTTGGAAATAAATATTATTCTGCAGTCCGGTGACCCAAGTTGCGACCACTGCACCGAACACCGCAAACGGAATCGCCGTGAGAACTGCGAGCGGTAATGTCCAGCGCTCATACTGTGCCGCAAGCAAGAGGAAAACCATCAGAATCGCAAAGCCGAAAGCCAAACCGGCAGCGTTGCCTGATGCACGCTCCTGCTGCGAGGCGCCGGTCCAGAACAATTGATAGTCTTGGTCATCACTGACTAAGTCATTGACGATCGCTTCAAGCGCCAGCATCGCTTGGCCACTTGAATAACCTGGCGCTGGGTCAGCCAGTAATCGTGCTGCTGGACGGTTGTTATAGCGGTGTACTTCGTCTGGGCCGGTTGTTCGATCAACGCGCACTACTGCGTTAAGTGGAATCATATCGCCGCTACCGGCGCGCACAAACACGTCTGCAAAGTTATGAGGGCCTTCCCGATACGATGATTCCGCCATCATATACACCCGCCACGCACGACCGAGGTAGTTGAAGTCATTGATATACTGACGACCAAAGGTTGCGCGCATGGCAGCAAATATCTGGTCAATTGGCACGCCAATCGACTTCGCTCGTTCGCGATCCACATAGGCTGTATAACGCGGAATATCGAGGTTCAGTGTCGTCCGTACATTACGTAACTCAGGGCGCTCGTTAGCTCGCTCAATGACCGCATTTAGGCGTGCGACTAAATTATCAGTATCACCATCCATAATCGCAACTAAATAAGCGGTGAGGCCGCCGGTCGTGGAGATACCAGAAATGGGTGGTGGGTTAAAGGCGCTAATATTCGCTTGCGCATGGGCTTGACCTGCTTGGTTAACCTGCTCGGCAAATGCTTGCGAGTTGTTCCGGCGCAAGTTGCGATCATCCCAATGGTCAAGGGTTACAAAGCTCGCCCCAACGTTTTGCTTACGACCGCCATTGACCATGTCATAGCCCATGAAGGTGAGCGTATTCGCAACGCCGTCCATATTCCGCAGCTCGGCGTTCCAGTCCAGTGAAAAATCGCTGGTTCGGTCAAGCGAAGCACCTTCTGGTAAGCGGTGTGACACTAATACATAGCCTTGGTCTTCATCGGGCACTAAGCCACCTGGCAAGAGGCTAAATGCGCCCCATGCCGACAATGCAACAGCAACAAAAATGGCGCTCGCCATGGCGGTGCGCTTCAGCATAAAACGCACGCCGTCGGTATAGCGTTGGGTCATACGTTCAAAGAAGACGTTAAACTTCTGCAGAATCACCGGCGGCGCCGAAGGTTTTTCTTGCAGAATTTGCGCACACAACGCCGGCGACAAAGTCAAAGCGACGAAGCCAGAAAGAATGACAGACACCGCGATGGTTAAGGCAAATTGCTGATACATCACCCCAGCTAGACCTCCAAGGAAGGCAACCGGAATAAATACCGCTGCGAGCACAAGCACCATGGTTACGATCGGTGTTGAGACTTCTTCCATCGCTTCAATGGCTGCTTCTTTCGGCGTGAGTCCGCGCTCTTTGATTAACCGTTCGACGTTCTCGAGTACGACAATTGCGTCATCCACCACGATACCGATGGCCAATACCATCGCCAATAGCGTCAGTAAGTTCACCGAGAAACCGAACACGTACATGCCCGCAAACGCACCAATGAGTGCCACCGGAATCGATAACAGTGGAATCAGCGCTGCACGCCAACGTTGCAGGAACACGTAAATAACAAACATGACCAAGACTAAGGCTTGGAACAAGGTAAACACCACCTGCTGAATCGACACTTTTACGAAATCGGTGGTATCGAATGAAATCGAGTAGTCGACACCGGTCGGGAACGTTTGACTCATACGTGCCATAACGCGGTCAACTTCTTCTGACACTTCGAGTGCATTTGCACCTGGACGTAAGAATATCCCCATGGGGACGACGGTTTCGCCATTCTGTACCGCATCAAAATCGTAGTTACTAGCACCGAGCTCGACGCGAGCGACATCGCGTAGGCGCACTACTGACCCGCCTGGGTCACTGCGGAGAATGATTTCTTCAAACTGTTCGACCGAAGAAAAACGTCCTTCGGTACCAATTGGTAACGAAATTTCTTGGGGGTTATTGGGGTTTGGTGCATCACCAAAACGGCCAGCTGCAAACATTGCGTTCTGTTCGCGTACTGCGTTACTGACATCGGCCGGAGTCATGCCGTAATCTGCAAGTTGGTCGGGGCGCAGCCAAACTCGCATGGAATAGGTTTTGGATCCAAAGAAAGTAACCTGTGCGACGCCGTTAATTCGACTCAGTTCATCCTGTACGGTCAGCGTTGCATAGTTATTAAGGAACAATGAGTCGCGACTGCCGTCCGGCGAACTCAAGGAAACAATTTTGAGAATGGCACTGGATTGCTTGCGGATTTCCACGCCATTGCGTTGCACTTCTTCCGGTAGACGCGAGTAGGCACGCTGCACTTGCGCTTCGACGTCAATGGCGGCTTGGTCGACGTCGGTACCCACATCGAACACCACAGTGATACTCACACCACCGCTGTCGTCAGCCGATGAGGTCATATACAGCATGTTCTCAACGCCGTTAATATACAGCTCGAGTGGTGCTGCGACCGCTTGCGATGCCGCTTCTGCGGTTGCACCTGAGTAACTGGCGCTTACGACAACCTGAGGTGGGACAATTTGCGGATACTGTTGAATTGGCAGCATCCGCAATGACATTAATCCCGCAATCACAATCAGTATCGAGAGTACTGATGCAAGCACGGGCCGTTCGATAAACGTCCGTGCAATCATTCAGCAATCTCCACATTCACCTGCGTGCCAGGTTGCAACATTGACAAGCCTTCGACAATCACGCGATCGCCACTCGCAAGGCCTTGCTCAATTAACTGTTCGTTACCAACCCGAACGCCAAGTGTGACTTCGCGCACCTGCACGATGTTTTGGTTATCGACAATGTAAACGATTGACTGCCGACCAGACTGAATAATTGCCCGTTGTGGCACGGTAATCGCGTACGGCACTTCAATACTTGGCAATTGCACCCGCACCCACTGCCCTGGCAATAAGGTCATGTCTGGGTTCGGAATGACGGCACGGGCCTCAATACTGCCACTTTCACGGTCAACAATACGGCTGACATAATCAATGTAGCCGGATACTGGATGCTCACGCCCGTCAGAGAAACGCAACCGTGCTTCTGGACCTTGTTCAGCGCCTTCCTGCGGTGTGGTTACCGCGACTTGCTGGAGTAAGTAACGAGCGGCAATATCACTTTCATTGACGTTAAAGTGCACGTAAATCGGGTCGAGGCCGACAATGGTCGCTAATGCATCATTTTCACGAATAAGGTTGCCGGCAGAAATTGACTCACGGCTAGCCACGCCACTAATCGGCGCCTTAATTTCGGTGTAGCTCATGCGCAGCTTCATTTCTTCAAGTGTGGCTTGCGCTGACACAACGTCCGCTTCAGCTGACTCAAGACGAGATTGGGTTTGGTCACGCTCGCGGGCACTAATCGCACCGTCCACGAACAGGTTCTCAACCCGCGCCCAGTCGCGACGTGCTTCGTTATACACCGCTTCTGCGCTGGTCACTTCCGCTTGCGCTTTTTGCAGCTCAACTTCGTAGGGCGCTTTTTCAATGGAGAACATGACCGTGCCACGCTCGAGGAACTGGCCTTCATTAAAATGCCGTTGTTCAAGCACACCGCCAACGCGGGCACGCACTTCGGCAACCATCGAACCTTCGGTACGAGCGCCAAACGAACGCTCGAGCTCAATGGTTTGCGCTTTCACTTCAGTGACCAACACCCGGTGACGCGGGCCTTCTGGGGCTTGGTCATCTAGTGCTGCACTCGAGTCTGAGCAAGCGCTTAACGACAGCGCCGCCGCAGCAATTGCCGCTGCAGATATCGAACTTTTAAAATTGTGCTTTGCGTTAACTAACCATTGTGTACGCATAGGGCCTCCGCACATTGCTTCTTTACGATTGTAAAGGATACTTGGTTATTTTCCGGTCAGCAGGTTGATTTACACTTACTTTACGGCACCAAAACAGCTGTCTTAGAGGCCTTACTCGAACTTAATCTTTCGGTTGACCGTCGTCGCTTGGCTTTTCCTTTCCCTGCGATTGACTCCAAGAACCGCGATGCGGATGACGCATTCCTGATTGGTGTTGAAACTTGCGATGGGTAAAAACGAAAGCATGAATAATTGCTGCAACCCACAACACTGGGCCGGCGGCATAGGCACCGGGATAATTTCCCGTACCCGCAATTTTTAACAAGTACAGGGCTAACAAGAATAGCACCAAGCTCAAATACATTTGCTTGCGAGCACCAGACATATACACCGCAACTGGCGGTAAAATCACAGCTAATAAATAAGGCATTTCCTACGTTCCCACATATTGTTATTCAAGTTTTTCGGGTAGCCCCTAAGCATGGCGCATCTTCGCCTTTTCAGCAAGCATTAGGGACCGTAGCTGGAATGGCATTCCAGCTACGGTCCCTAATGCTAATACGGGATCTTTTCGCCGTCCCAAAAATAGAACGAACCGCTATTTTCGGGGGTTAAATCGGCAATCACTTGAAGAATTCGCTGCGCCGACAGTTCGGCACTATAGAGTTTGTCTGCAGGTAAGCGCTGTTGAAACGGCTTAGAAAGTTCGGTGTCGGTGGTGCCCGGGTGAATCACCGCAAGGCTGAGTTGTTTGTGCGTCCGCTTGAATTCGATTGCAGCGGTACGAAACAGCATATTTAATGCCGCTTTCGACGCGCGATAACCGTACCATCCTCCGAGGTGATTATCGCTAATGCTACCCACTTTCGCACCGAGTTGCGCAACGTAAGCGGGTTTGTTCTTCGGTAGCAAAGGCTTTAACGCTTGCAACAGTAAAATCGGTAAGGTCGCGTTGGTTAAGAAATAAGCTTGCAGCTGTTCGGCGGACAATTGTTCAATGCGGCGTTCGGGCTGCCAATCTTCGCCGTTTGGGCCTGACCCATGCAGCCAACCAATGGTTGAAACGACACCTCTAAGCTCGATGTCTTGTGCGTGCCAGTCGGCAAGTAAAGTTTGATAAGCTGTTACTTTTGCCGCTTCCGAGCCTTGGTCGTGTTCGGGTGTGGTGAGTTGAAACCAGTGCAGGCGCTCGTGAGCGACTTCCACTGGCTGCTCTTGGCGACTCACAGCGAGTACAACCGTTTCGGCGGAGCGGGTCAGTAGTTCCTGAACTATTGCTCGGCCGAGTCCTCCTCCGGCACCAAAAACGGCCACCAGATTTCCTCGAGCTGCTTCTTGTATGCTCGTTTTGCCACCCATTCGGCTAACCACTCCAATGCCATGTTATACGCTCAGTACTTCGTCAGATGCCTGCTCTGTCGGACATTTGCTTCCGCCAGAGGGCTTGTTACCGAAATAAGCCCACGCCTTTTCGTGAAAGAAATACGCTACCGTATTTACGGCTGGTTCAATTAAAGCGATCAGTCCACCCAATACCCAGCTTCCGGTCAGTAAATAAGTGACCATAAATGCGACGGTAAAGTGGACGACAGCAAAAGTCATGGTCTTTTTCATCTCATTCTCTCCTTAGCGATTTGGCGCTCGCTTATGGGTAAACGATAATGATTCGCAGTGAATTTTGCTAATGAGGAAATTCGATTAGTACAAACGACTCCGCCTGTACAAAAAACGTACGCTATATGAATTTAACTAAATGGGTGAGCTTAACTAAATAGGTGAACCTAACTAAACTTGCAGGGTAAAGGTCACTGGCCCGTCATTTACGAGGTGAACTCGCATATCAGCGGCAAACTCTCCGGTTGCGACCGGCACGCCTTCATTAGCGAGTGCTTGGCAAAACACTTGATACAGTTCATTCGCCAACGCCGGGGCTGCTGCTGAAGAAAAACTTGGTCGCCGACCTTTACGCGTATCGGCAGCTAAGGTGAATTGGGACACCACCAAGACACTGCCTTGAATATCGCGCACGTCGAGATTCATTTTGTCCTCATGGTCGGCAAAAATCCGATAACTGGCAATGCGTTTGGCGAGTTGCTTCGCTTTTTCTTCGGTGTCATCACGCTCGACACCAAGTAACACTAAAATGCCTTGCTCGATGGCACCAACTGTTTGGTCGTCGACCTCAACACGGGCTGACGTCACCCGCTGAATTAAACCGATCATGGACTGCCCTTATGATTTTTCGTTAACGTCTTGGTCAAGCTCTTCAGGTGGGATTTCTTCCGACTCTTCTTGGAAAAATTCTTCAATTGACACACTTACTTCGGCGCCAATGAGAATAATATTCCACGACAAGTAAATCCAAACAATGAGGATAGGTATAGTTGCCATCGCACCGTAGATTAACTCATACGATGGGAAGTACTGCAGGTACATCGCGAAGCCGCGCTTGGCTGCCTCAAACAGAAAGGCAGCAAGTGCTGCGCCCCAAATTGCATGGCGGAAACGGACAACTTTGTTCGGCACCATGACATACAACAGCATAAACGCCATGAGGCTCATAAAGAACGGGAACATCGCCAAGAGTGTATTGCGCAGCCCCCCCACATACTCATCCGCGAACGCAGCGACCGACAGCAAATAAGAACTTAAGCCAATGCCGGTGCCTACGAGCAGAGGACCGAGGGTAATCACCATCCAGTAAATCGCTAAACTGATAATCAGGCGACGTTTATTGTGTGCTCGCCAAATCGTGTTCATGGCTTTGTCGATGGCATTAATCATCATAATCGCAACCACAAACAAGAAAATCGCACCAATTGCTGTCATTTGATTGGCGTTACCGACAAAGCGATTTAAGTATTCTTGAATGGCTTCGCCACTGGTGGGAATTAAGTTGGCAAGAATGGCCTCTTCGACACTACGGCGCATTTCCTCAAACATCGGGAATGCCGCAAACATGGCAAAAATAACCGCAACTAAAGGAACCAGCGACAACAAGCTGACATAAGTTAAGTGCCCAGCCATGATGTTAATGCGATCATCGGCACAGCGTTTAATGAAATGCTTCAAAAACTTAATCGCGCACTGAAGTTGGCCCGGCAAGCGTTGTTTAATGCCTTTCCAATCAATATTTTTCAAAGCTGCCATAGGTTTCATAGGAGTCAGTCCGTTGTTATCGGTCCGTCCTATTGTGGCAGCAGGTTGCACTATCGACAAGTCATGCGTTGCCGAAGTGTTGTCGAGCTAAGGCGAAACTTGCTAATCGGCACAACCTGAATTAACCTCGTGAGTCCTAAAAATAAAGAATGGTTGCTATGGCGCTTACTGTAAAAACACCGTCCACTGACGAACAATGGCAGGCTTATTACC
>JAMCRH010000119.1 GCA_023380515.1 Gammaproteobacteria bacterium
CGCGTCGTCGTCGAGGCTTTCAACCACTTCAATTTGGAAATCCGGACCTTCTTGCACCACTTTCTTCACGGTACAGCGGTCTATCGAGCGAATAATCCCTTCGCGGTCACGCTCAGAAATGTCTTCTGGCAGCTCGACCTGAATCTTAAAAATCTGCTTGTAGCGGTTTTCTGGGTCAACAATGTTGTTTTGCGCTAAGCGAATGTTCTCAGTTGGAATATTGCGTGATAAGCAATACACCTTCACAAAATAAGCAGCGCACATTGCCGAGGAGGCAAGGAAATAGTCGAATGGCCCAGGCGCTGAACCGTCACCTTTGTAGCGAATGGGTTGGTCTGAAATGACGGTGAAATCGTCAAACTTTGCTTCCAGACGAAGGTTATCGAGATAATTAACTTTAATTTCCATGGTGCTGCCAATTGTGTGCGCTGAATGGTGGCTCGTTGAAAGCCGCTAAAGGCCGCTATTATCCCGTTTTTTAACCCAATAGTCTTGTTTGCCTGTGATTTTTTCGCAGTAGTGACGGCTAGTTTTGTACGCTATTGCGTAAAGCCCTGATCTGCTATGTCTTTTTAAGATTAAAGGCCTATAATCGAATTCATCAAGTTACGAGACAGAACGACTCGTTATCGGATTAATACACTTACTAAAGCAACTAAAAGGGAGAAAGACACATGGATGTCGTAAGAGACGCCGCTGAGCATATGAAGAACCCAAAAACTTTGACCATGGTGATTTATGCGCTGTATGCGGCAAGCTATATTACGTTAGTCAGTGGACTTGCGGGAATCGTCCTAAATTACCTGAAACGGAATGAAGTGGCGGACTCATGGGTGGCAAGTCATTTTACCTGGCAGATTAACACGTTCTGGGTCAGCCTAGGTTTAACAGCAGTCGGTATTATTACTATGCCGATTCTCATTGGCTTCGTGGTACCTTTTGGTAATGCGGTTTGGGTGGCTTACCGGCTGATTAAAGGCTTTATTTTTCTCTATGAAGATAAGCCATTAACCACAGGTTGGTAATTGTTCGTCTAACCCGTCTTGTTACTTTTGCTGTCCCTGCTTTCGAGCGGGGATTTTTTGCGTGCGTTTTGGGCAGTTGTTGGTTTATGTTGTACACATAATAAAAAAGGAGCAGCAATCATGCGCACAATTGGCAATATTTTGTGGTTTATTTTCGGCGGATTTTTTATGGGTTTGGCATGGTGGTTTTACGCCGTGCTCGCGTTTGTTTCGATAGTTGGTATTCCTTGGGGCCGCGCTTGCTTTGTCCTTGGTAAGTTCGCGTTTTGGCCATTTGGCCGCGAAGCGATTAATCGCCGGGAGCTCACTCAACGTGGTGACATCGGTACCAGCGTATTTGGTACCGTCGGCAATGTTATTTGGTTTATTTTGGCCGGCCTGTGGCTTGCCATTGGCCATGTCATTTCTGCGGTATTCTTAGCGATTACGATTATCGGTATTCCTTTTGCAATTCAACATATTAAATTAGCTGGCATAGCGCTAGCGCCCATCGGCAAGACTGTTGTTTATAGCGAAGTTGCACAGGCAGCTCGCCGTGCCAATGCCGATGAGCGCGTAGCCTCGATGCGTCGGTAATATTGCCGTAAGTCGTCTGATGACGCGGTTTACAGCCATTCGGCAGTAGATTATTCGGCCACTTGTGTAGTACCCTCGGTGAATGAACTGCACAAGACTAGTTATTCGGCGCAAAACTGTTTAAGGTTTTGGCTGCGAAAATTTTCACCTTAAAAACTATAACAATATGAGCACTACACATGACAAATGTAACAACGGATAGTCGCGGTAATTGGGGTTCGAAGATCGGATTTATCTTCGCTGCCGCCGGTTCAGCTGTCGGCCTCGGAGCAATCTGGAAATTTCCTTATGTCGCAGGTTCAAATGGTGGCGGTGTTTTCCTCCTCGTCTATTTAGCCTGTGTGTTTACGGTCGGTATCGTCATGATGATGTCGGAAATGATGATCGGCCGTATATCGAAGCGTTCAGCAACGTCTGCTTTACGTAAGTTAGGTGGCGGTAAATGGCATTATGTTGGCTGGATGATGGTGCTTTGCGTCTTCCTTATTCTTGGCTTCTACTCCGTTGTCGGTGGCTGGGCAATCGCCTATGTCTTTGAGGCCATTCGTGGTGACATCTTAGTCACCGACGGTGCTGAACTTGAGAGCATGTTTGGTGGCTTTATCGGCAACCCATTGGCCGCTATGGCGTACACCTTAGTGTTTTTAGGGATCACGGTTTCTATTGTTATCGCAGGTGTGCAGTCGGGCATTGAACGGATTTGTAAAATCCTCATGCCGGTCTTGTTCATTCTCATGATTTTCCTCGCCTTCCGCAGTTTAACCTTGCCGGGCGCCATTGACGGTTTGATTTACTTGGTCACACCGGACTGGTCGAAATTGACCGTCAACATGTTCCTTGAGGCACTAGGACTGGCGGTGTTCTCCTTGTCAGTTGGTGCTGGTCTAATGATCGCTTACGGTTCATACCTTGGTAAAGGCACCAAAATTGTTGGCTCAAGTTTGTGGATTGCCTCGCTCGCCATTCTTGCAGCGGTGTTAGCTGGTTTAATGATTCTGCCTGCGGTATTTGCTTTTGGTGTTGATCCAGGTGCAGGTCCAGGTTTGACCTTTATCACTATGCCAGCATTGTTTGCACAGATGGCCGGTGGTCAGTTCTTTGCGATTTTGTTCTTCTTATTGCTGTTGTTTGCAGCAGTAACCTCGTCAATCTCAATTTTGGAACCAGCGGTGGCGTTCTTGATTGACGAGTACGGTTTATCACGCAAGAAGGCGACAGCCACTGTTGCAGCAGCCAATTACCTCATTCTCGGGATACCGGCAGCGCTCTCGTTCGGCGTATTGGCGGATGTCAGTATTTTCGGTCGTAATCCGTTCGATATTATGGATTACGTTGCGTCGAACCTACTCATGCCACTAGGCGGTATGTTTGCTGCAGTCTTTGTGGGCTGGATTATTTGGCCACGAATTAAAGTTGAAGTCGAAGCCGAAAGCTCGGTTTGGTTTGCAAAAGTCTTCCACTTTATTGCTGCGGTCGTCGCACCCGTACTGATTTTGGCAGTTGCTTACTTGCTGATTACGGGCTAGCGACTCAAGCTCCAAAAAAGGGCGAGCCGTGCTCGCCCTTTATTTTATCTAAATCATTAACGTTGCAGTGTGTGACATGAAGTCATACGAAGTAAAATATGGAGAAGAATATGACGGCAAAAATTAAACTCTCGTTATTAGCGACAGTTGTCGCACTCGCGCTAGCCGCTTGCGGTGGCTCTTCAGGAAGCGATGACTCTGGCAGTGGCGGTG
>JAMCRH010000120.1 GCA_023380515.1 Gammaproteobacteria bacterium
GCAGCAGAGCGCGTTGAGCGTATTCTGCACCGTCGATCACGTCAATCTTCGGTAATTTTTCGAAGATGTTCTGTGCGCCAACAGTCACACGACCGTTCCACGGAGTGTTATAGCTTAACTGCAGATCGTGAGTTGTCCACGTACCCCAGTTACCACAACGAGCGGTAGTTACGTTTGCACCAGCATCAGTACAGTTAGGGAATTCGCCGTCTGCGTTACGTGCTTCAACGAACGTGTACTGAGTACCGATTACGTTGATGTTCCACGCTGCAGTGAAGTCGCCCCAAGTGTATTGGTTTTGTAACGTGATACGCTGCTGTGGTAAACCACGGTCCTTCACTTCGTTACGTCCACCATCAGTTTTGTAGTCGATGATGTGCGATACGCTCAAGTTAGACGTCAGTGCACCCATGTCACCAAAGTCAAACTGAGTACGAACGTTGATATCTAAACCAGATGTTTCCAAAGTACCTGCGTTACCGAAACCAGCGTCGATACGCGTGATAGCACCGTTGGCGTCACGAGTAACACCCAAACCGGCTGGAATTGGGTCACCGGCAGTTTCTGCATCAATCAGGTTCTGAGAAGTGTATGAACGGATACGGTCATCGATTTCAATGTTGTAGTAGTCAACAGTGAAGTTCATCCACTCAGTTGGCTGGTAAGCCACACCTAATGAGAACTGAGTTGAAGACTCAGAGCTCAAGTCTGGGTTCGCAATGTAGAACGCGTTGATCTGACACGCCTGATTTCGGTTACCAGTTAAGATTTCACAAGTGTCTGGATCGCGCACTGAATCCGCTGAGAACGACGTTAACTGAGTTAACACGTCAAGCGTTGGTGCACGGAAACCTAAGCCGTAAGAACCACGAAGCAGAAGGTTGTCCATTGGCTGCCAGCGTAAGCTCACTTTTGGTGAGAAGTCTGAACCGTAGTCAGAGTAGTCATCGAAACGACCAGCGACAGACATTTCTAGATCATACGTTAGCGGCGCTAAAATTTCGAAGTAAGCAGCAGTTACGTCACGGCCACCACCTGCAGAGTTACCAGCAGAACCACCCACTAAGCCAGCTTCTGACTGTGAGTCGTACTTATCTTGATAACGCTCGTCACGACGCTCGATACCAACGAAACCTTGCATCATGCCGCCGCCGATTTCTGTGATTTCGAAACCAGCAGATGCGTAAATTTCATCAATATCAAAAGTAGAGATACGTGAAATTGTTACTACGCCCGCAGACAGAATGTCTTGTGGGTTCTTCGACGGGTTTTGGATGTCATAACCAAAACGACACGCAATCGCGTCAAACGAGCCATCTGAACAATAACCTGGGTTAAAGTTGTTAACGTTTGACCAAGCAGTTGAAGCTGCTAAGTAACCGTTACCGATGTCTGATGTTTTGTTACGTACGCGACGAACACCGAAGTCGAGGTCAAAGCCACCAACACGGCCTTCAGCACCAACCAAAAAGTCAACGTTCTCGTTGTCTACTTCACTGTCACGGTTACCCATGGCAGCAAAACGGTGGTAGAAGAATACGTCTTGTGGATCACCAACTGACGGGTCGAATGCAACGCTGTTCGGGTTACGTGGATCGTACATCCAAGCATTCGGGTTCGTTGGGTTATTGTAGCTGTCAGCCGGTGTCGCTAGACCAGAATAGAAGATATTCGAATCTGGGGCTGGCGCATAACGACCGAATGAACTGGTTTTCGCAATGCTCGCATTAGAGTATAAGCGCCAGTCATTGTTGATGTCGTGTTGCACTTTCAAGAACAACGACTCATTCGAAGTTGATGCTTCGTTCGCGTTGGTTGCGTTAAAGTTAAACTGACAACGCTCGAGATTGCTCACAGTGATGTTGAAGAAGTTGTCTTCCGCACAACCACCTGGGACTTCACGGAATACGGCTTCTGACGCAGGGCGCCAGTTGTTCCCATAGATTGAAGAACCTGGCTGTACCCACGGGTAGTCACGTTCAAAAATGATTTCACGCTTGTTCCAAGAAACACCACCGATAACGCTCGTGGTGTCTGAAGAAGCGCCAAATACCGCAGAACCGTTCTCACGGTCACCACCGTCAGCTGGAACTGATACTTCACCAGCACCAACTGTTAACTCTGCGCCGTTGAAGTCACGACGAGTGATAACGTTGATTACACCGCCGATTGCGTCAGAACCGTAAACCGCTGATGCACCGTCAGATAGAATTTCGATACGCTCAATCGCACCCATAGGGATTGAGTTTAAGTCTTGCGATGAACCAGTTGAAGGAGACATCGTTAAACGACGACCGTCAACAAGTACTAGCGTACGGCTCGCACCAAGACCACGCATGTTAACCTGGCTCACGCCCTGCGCTGAAGAACCAGACTGCGGACGGAATGAACCAGCGCTGTTAAAGGTTGTGTTACGGATAAGGTCAGCTGCAGAAATCTCACCAGACAGTTCGATCGACTGACGGTCGATAACTGTTACTGGTAGTGCACCTTCCATGTCCGTACGCTGAATACGTGAACCAGTTACCTGGATACGCTCAACGCGCTCTGCTGCTTCTTCTTCCTGCTCCTGGTCCTGCGCTGAGGCAATGCCTGTCATCGCAGTAGCAGTCGCACCAAACATTAGTGCTAAGCGGATAGACTTAGCTAATTTATTATTGGTGTACATGTAGTTTCTCCCTGGATCACATTAAGTGATTTTTAGGTTTAGTTTACTGGCACATGCCTAGTAAACGGGTCGAAGCCTCGTGGCTCCTGTTGCTCTATTTTTTACTTTTCTGACACCCCGCGAACGGGATGACTCAAAAGTACACAAGGTTGTAACAAACTCTGTGAGAACTTTAAAGAAGTTAAATTGTCACAAAGATGTGGCAAATTTTCCTGCTTTTAACGCCCTCAACGACCTGACTATATCAAAACGTATAAGGTATGCAAGGGTAAATTTGCGTTTTTACGCAACCTATGTGAAGAAATCGTGAAGTAAATGTCGATAAATCGTAAAGAATATGCGACAGCAGGCAAATAGCCCGCTAGGCCGAGGCTTTTAGATATGTTAATCAGGAGGGTCGATAAAGGGCTTGTACTAAGGCGCTAAGCTGTTGTTGTACGACGTTATTCATGAAGCCATACACCGGCGAGTCGGCTCGTAATTCATGTAACGCTTGAGCGTTTTTTTCCGCTTCTGCTAAATAATCCATGACCTGGGTGCTGCGGGTTTTAAATAAACCCTGGTCAAACCACTCATGGGTTAACTCAGGCGGAAACAGGGCTGCGCGCTCACGTAAGCGCGCAAACACTGCTTCGGTTTTTCCTCGGGTTTCGTCAATTCCAGTAAACATTAACGTCCTCGTCGTAAGCTCGCGTGAACATTACGCGGTAATTCTGGCAATGTCTTCTTCGGTACTAAATACGTCGCCAGGTTCATAAAGTCAGCAAAAATTCGGTTTTTCTCCGTTGTCCGTTTCAGATAATCATGCCCTGACGAACCGCCTGTGCCTATCTTTGACCCTAGCATACGTTGCACCATCATGGCATGTCGATAACGCCAAATGGTTAGGTTTTCGTCGAGGTCAGTCAGCGCATTGAGTACTTGATACGGCAAGTTGAACGCTGGCTCTTCGCGATATAAGTGAATAAACAAAGCGGCTTGCATCGCTCGTTGTGACAGCCGAACGCGGCCGTCTTCTTGCATAGCCGTATATAAATCACGGTCAAACAGCGCAGCAAAATTCGCGCGACTACTGGCCAGTTCACTTAATTCACTCGCTTTTTCTTCGTCACTCAACAACGGATTTTCGCGAACAATATCCTCTTCATGCTGAATCTGACTTTCGATGGCCGCTTGATAATGTTGCCAGAACTTAAAGTCATCCTGCTCAAGAAACGGCATCCGAGCGAGCCACGCATCCACCATGGCGAACAAATCCGGTTTCTCTTCTAATTGTTCCAGATACGCGCGGTCTTGGTCATTAATGCGGTTGTAAAAAGACGCTTGGTCAAAGGCGATCCGTTTGTCGCGCTTAACCCCTAAAGAGATTTCGATTTCCTTAAACTGAATACTTTGAAATCCAGACGCTGGCACTAAGAAATCTCGAAACTCGAGAAACTCCTGCGCCGTCATGGTTTCCATGACATTAATCTGTTGATTCAGTAATTCTTGAATGGTGACAATACGCTGCAGCCGGTGCACGAGCGTCATCAATTGCTCATCGGCTATTTCAGCCTGACCAAAAATCCCTAATATCGAGCGGAGTTCATGAATTATCTGCTTAAACCACAGTTCATAGGCTTGGTGCACAATGATAAACAAGGTTTCTTCATGCGCTTCCGGACCGTATTTAGGACTGACCGGCTGTTGCGCCGACAACAAGCGATCTAAACCTAAATAGTCACCGTAATAGACTGGGTCATACTTCTTACTCATACTACCGTTTCCCTTTCTTCTTATTCTAATTATTGATGGAAATCACCAAGTTAGTTATTGCCAATAACATTTGCTCACACATTGAAAAACAAAATAAAAACAAATTGCTATAACTTTTGTTATTTCCGCTATGATTACTACTCAGATGAGCGAACGCCTGATTTCAGCTCAAGCTGACGGATTTTCTCGGCAAGTTCACAATTGACGCGCGTGAAAACCTGACGTAGCTTGCCCTGTGCGCAGACAAAGCCGTTTAAATAATCAATTTCGGTTGGCCGTTGCGCTTCAATATCCTGTAGCATACTACAGCGATTGCCCGCAGTTGCTCGGATCACTTGTTGCACCTCTGCAACTAACTCGTCAGCATCGAGCATCGGATTCACATTCGCGATTTCTTCGCAAATGGCGCGAATCTGCGCCCGCGCCTCTTCGCTGCGCAACACCCCATTGACGCCACCGGCTAACGTCGCCAAAGGGTTAATTGCACAATTCACCGCCAATTTCCGCCAGCGCCGTTGCTCAATGTCTGCGTCCCACTGTAGTGGTGGCCATGCAGCTGCTAGCTTATCGAGCCAACTCGGCGGCACTGTTTCAGGAACTGTTTCAGGAACTGAACTAGCTGTCTTTTCAGGTTCAGCGTATTCGGTCGGTTGCCGCCGACCTATCCAACTTTGCCCTAACCCCGCTAACACTGAGTGATAACGGCTTTGCCGCCAAGCACCATGGGTGGTCACCAAGTCATACACCTGCCAATTCGGTTGCTGAGCCAGATACGCTTCGCCAGCACCAAGGCCATTATGACTGACCACGAGAGTCGCATCGGCGGCAAGGCCTTCACCTTGTAGCTGGCGTAGCAAAGGTTCCAATTGCCAGGCTTTAACACAGAGCAACCAAACCGCATCTGCGCCAGCATCTTTGGCACTTTGACAGCGCGGCAAACTCAACTCACGCACTTGGTTATTTTGGGTTGTTTGCAGGCGCACCACAGCAGCCTCGCTGTCGCGCACATACAGGCTTACCGCTTCGCCACTAGCATGCAAGGCTTGCGCCCACTGCATGCCTAGTGCGCCGGTGCCAACCACAACCCACTGCGTCATATTTCATCCCCGTTCTCTTTGTCCCAAGCTGCTTGGCGCTCGCGACTCGCATCTTCAAGACGCTGCACATCACAGCGTATGAACCATAAGAATAGCAAACTTGGAATCACCATGACGGTGGTCAGGAGGAAAAATACCGCCCAATTGCCGTCGAGCCAGTCAACAACAACGCCACTGTAGGCCGCTAAAACTGTGCGCCCAAGGGTACCAATTGAGGCCATCAACGCATATTGCGTCGCGGTAAACGCACGGTTCGCTAACAAACTAATTAAGGCAACAAAAGCAACTGTCGACCACGCCGAAGTAAAACCGTCGGTAATCACCGCTGCTAATAAAAGCGCTTTGTCCGGCCCCACTAATGCTAAAGCAGAGAAAAGTAGGTTACTGGCGGCCATGGCACTACCACCAATGAACAGGCCCTTAAGGATACCAATGCGCATGTTGACGTATGAGCCAATGAGTGCAAACGCAATGGTGACCCACCAGTTCACCAATTTCGAATACAAACCAATTTCCGCATTGGTAAAGCCGACCTCTTGGTAAAACACGATCGACATACGCCCAAGGAAGGCTTCGCCAACTTTAAACAGCAGCACGAATAATAGGATAGACAGTGCAAAGCGCACGCCGTTGCGACGGAAAAATTCAGCCAAAGGCTCAACTAAAGTCACCACTAACCATGCCACCGTCCGATGGCCTAGGCTAATTCGAACGGGCGTTGTAGTGATAGCGCCGGTCGCCGGCGTTTGAAAACGAATCAGTGTTTTGGCCAATGGCACCAAGGCGGCAACCATCAGCGCGAGCCACAACAACCAACCAACGCCCCCTACTTGGCCACTTATAGCTGCAATAATCAGTAGCAACATGGCCACGGCCAATACCATGAGCGCAGCCATTTGCCGAGGTTGCGCTGCGGCAATTTGCTGATAGTGCAATTCCGCTTCGCGCTGCTTTGCGCCGCGTGCAGTTTTCGGCTCTTGAGCTAACCACACGCCAGCACTCAGTAACAGCATCACGGCAGCAAGCCATTGATACACTTGCGCCCAATCCATTCCTTGCAGAAAGAACGTTGAGGTACCCGACGTGTCCGTCAAGAAGAAAGGAATCGCACCCAAGCCTGCAAAGCCCGTCCACCACCCTGCTGTGGCCATGGCTGCTGCGGCTGACTGCACGCGCGCTTCGTGCTCACCCACCGAATCGATTCGATACGCATCTATCGCAATATCTTGCGTAGCTGAGAAAATCGCAATGGTTAGCGCCACCATTCCGGCAAACCGCAAGCTTTCGGTAAAGTCGATATGCGCTAAGGCAAAACAGGCTGCTGCGACCCCAAACTGACAAAACAAAATCCAGCCACGACGGTGGCCAAGCCAGTCGCTCAGCAGCGGCACTTTAATCCGGTCAACCAAAGGCGACCACAGAAAGTTCACCGAGTACGCAGCAAATACAGCACCGAAATAGCCAATGGTTGCGCGCGTAAAGCCCATTTCGTTCAGCCAAGCTGTCATCGACGAGCCGATCATCACCCATGGATAACCACTGGCCATGCCGAGCAGAAAAATAGTCAGCAGTCGTCGCTGACTATAAAACCGAAAAATACTCGCCCATCCCACTGGTGCTCGGCTAATATCGCCCGTGCGCCCAGTGATTGGATCAGGCGTCGCTGTTGGATTGCGCTTCGACACTAATTATTCTGCCTGTGGTTCAGGTAACAGCTCAACGCGCATTAAAACGATCGGCTCGACCGGTACGTCTGGGAAGTTTACTTCTTCGTTAAAATCAGTGTCCACCGCCATCAGCTCACGCAATAACTCTTCGTTTTCGACCACGCGTCCAAACACAGCGTAGCCCCAACGGCGAGGATTTGGATTCAAACTGTCATTGTCGTTGGTATTGAAATAAAACTGGCGGCGCGCTGAATGGGGATCTTGTTGCCGCGCCATGGCAATGGTACCGAAACGATTCGGTAGTCCATTACCCGACTCATTAATGACCGTGTCCCCTTCTGGCAAAGGCGTCCAATCGGTTTTGTAACCACCGCCCTGCACCACAAAGTTGTCCACCACACGGTGAAACAAGGTGCTGTCATAGCTACCGGAAACCACATGGGTTAAAAAGTGGTCAACGGTTACTGGCGCACGCCAGCGATCCAGCTCAACGATCATATCGCCTTTGTTGGTCACGAACTTCACCCGTGGGTAAAGGTTGTCCTTCTGAATATCCACGGCTGCGGCAGGACTACCGACACTACTCAGTGCTAATGCGCATAGGGTGACTAGGCTAATAAAGAATGTTTTCATAAATTTCCTCAATCATTTTCTAATCCAAACAAACTGTGAAGGAAGTCGGTCGTCTAGGTCAACATTAAGGTTCCACAGCTATTACTGTGACTGCTGACGCAGCCATTGTTGCAATTCGGGATCATCCAGTAGTTGCTGAATCGTGTCTGTTAATCCTTGATTAAAGCTGCGTTGCCAACGTTCATAATCAGCCGCCCGCAAAGGTGCACCCGTAATCACGGTTTGGTACCGCCGGGTGATAGTATTGTTACGATGCTGCCCCTGTAAGCGCAGGCGAATCGTTTGGCTACTTTGATATTCTTGGTTGATGTACCGCACTCGAATGAGTGCATCTTCAATATATAGCGTCAATTGCAGCGGAGATTGGCTCGAAATTCGCCAATGTTTAGACAGTTCCTCACTGATCAGAGTAGCCAGAGGGACGTTGGTCGTGGCAAACTCAGCATGATCTTGATGATGTTCCACACGCAATACATGGCTTTGCCCACGCTGATCTTGCACCTGCAATTGAATTAACGGTAAATGTTGTGTGGGTGAGGATAGCCGCAAGGGTAGATTGATTTGGACGGTTTCCGGCATTTGCGGAGAAGTGGCACAACCGGCCAATAGCAAACCAGAGAAACAAACAGCGAGCAGTCGGCGCATTCGAGTTGTCCTTTTTTCTATTCGTTCGTTTTCTTATGGGCAATAAAGGTATACGATTGTTCCTGAAGAGTCACGCGCTGCACAGTTAAATCAGCGCAAAAGTAATGAAGGTAGTGTTCATGAAATTTGCAGAAATCACCGGTTGGGGTAAATGTGTACCACCAGCAGTTATGACCAATAACGACCTGGCGACATTTTTAGATACCTCCGATGAATGGATTCGGACCCGGACCGGGATTGAAGAGCGGCGCGTGAGTGCAGTTGGCACCTCAGCCCTAGCCACCGTGGCGGCGCGTAATGCGTTGGCTGCAGCTGATCTCGACCCGTTGGAAATCGACTTAATTATCGTCGGTACCTGTACTGCCGACGAAATCATTCCCAATGTGGCGTCGAAAGTGCAACAAGAACTTGGTGCGAAAAATGCCGCCGCATTCGACCTAAACGCCGCCTGCAGTAGCTTTTTCTATGCCATGCACTTTGCCACGTCGAGCATTCGCATGGGTATGCACAAAAAAGTCCTGATTATTGGCGCCGAACGTCTCACCCGCATCCTCGACTGGACCAAGCGCGAAAGTGCCGTATTGTTCGGTGACGGTGCCGGAGCCATGGTTCTTGAAGCCTCCGACAACCACGCAGGTTTATTAGCATCAAAAGTCAGTTGTGACGCCGATGCGCGTGACGTCTTGTCGCTCGACTTTGGCATGAGCTTCGACCGTTATAACTTTGATGGTGTCATGCCATTTAACTTTATTGGTCAGGAAATCTTCAAGCGCGCTGTCAAAGGCATGAGTGCTGCTGTTGAAGCCGTTTTCCAAGAAACCGGCTTGAATGTTGACGATATCGACGTACTTATTCCGCACCAAGCGAATAAGCGCCTCATCGATTTCCTAGCGAAGATGTGTAAAGTGCCAGAAGAGAAAACCATGGTGAATATCCAAAAATATGGCAACACCTCTTCAGCAACCTTACCCATTGCCTATACCGAAGCGCTCGAAACTGGCATGGTGAAACCGGGCGACTCGATTATTTCGGCAGTCTTTGGCGGTGGCTTAACCTGTGGCGCCGGCCTGATTAAGTGGGGCGAGCGTGTAACCCCACTGCAGAATAACCAAATGAGCTTGGAACAAGGTGCCAACCAAAGCGCCTTAGACCTAATCCTGCCGCTGTTCGAAGGCGCCAAAGCCGCAGCAGCGAAAGCAGAATCGAAAGCAGAAAGCTAATAACGGTTTTCCATTCAGTTCATTAAAAAAGGCAGTTCCAATTGGAACTGCCTTTTTCTTTATCTAGCTTAGTGAAAAGCCACGAGTTATTTACGTTGCGCTTTCGCCGCAATAATTTGCTGAGTCTCAGCACTCGCTAACACCTTCAGGAAGTCTTTGAGCTCGCGTTGAATCCGATCCGGCACCGCCTCTGGCTGAACTTTCATAAGCTTTTTGCTTAACCGCAACGAACGCACCGGCTTTGCTGCTAACCGCGCACTGACATCAGCCACCGTCGCCGCTAGCTCTGTTGCTGGCACAACCTTGTTCACCATATTGAATTCATAAGCTTTCTGCGCGTCGATAGTCTCGGCCAACAGTAATAGCTCCGCAGCCTTCAAGTGCCCGCACAAGGCTGGCAGTAATTGGCTTGACGCTGCTTCTGGCACCAAGCCCATATCCACAAATGGCATGACAAATTTGGCTCCTTCAGCGGCGTACACTAAGTCGCAATGCAGCAGCAAGGTGGTTCCAATGCCAACTGCAGCACCTTGCACAGCAGCAACAACCGTCACATCAACCGTCGAAATCGTCTGTAAAAATTGAAACACTGGCGAGTCTGGCTTGAGCTCACCGTGGCGCAGAAAATCACCGAGATCATTACCCGCGCAGAATAAGTCACCGGCACCCGTAAAAACCACCGCCGCAATATCATCACGCGCATTCGCATCTTGCAGGGCCTGCGTCATGGTCGCGTACATCGCTTGGGTCAGGGCGTTGCGTTTTTCTGGTCGATTAAGTTGTACCGTCAGAATTTTATTCGCTTCGGTAACAATGACATGCTCAGACATGAATGATTCCTCGTTGAGTTGCAGCTCGACGAATGAGTCGTGCGCACAATTAATTAGTCAATAGCAGCACCATAACACTGGTCAGTCCAGACAAACAAGGAGGAATTCACTAAGAGGGAAGTTCACGCTCAATGAGATGGGCTTCCCCTCTACCGGCATTGAGTGCCAAACTGTGGGTGATAAAGCTAACAGCAAACGAGAGGAAGCCCAAATGAATATTAAGCGTATTGGTATCGATATAGCAA
>JAMCRH010000121.1 GCA_023380515.1 Gammaproteobacteria bacterium
TTCCGTTCGAGCAATTTCTGGGATGCTCATGTTCAACGGCGGCATCATTTTGCTTAAAATTGTTTGCTTACGCTCTTCTGAATAACGTGGCACAATCAAAACCTTAACGCCCCAACTGGTTGAATTTTAAGTAGTGTCAACTATCCTGCCAGAGGGGGTTGGCTACTCAACCCAACTTCTATTACAGTGTTCAAATTGAACGAACCGCTATCAAACTCAACAACAAACGTACCCTCACTCTGATTGAACCAAGGCGCTTGGTCAACATTCTCAATGCGACAATTATCGGCTATGCGTGTGAGTGATGTGCCTGACGTGATGATTGGTGGCGTGGCGAATGCTCCTTGTTCCATCTGTACGTCTGCGACTTTAATTAATCCACCATTGCCATTTACAAGCGGAGAGCCGCTTGGGCTTGATGAATTGAGAACGGTTCTTATGACTACTGATCCGCTCGGTACTGTAAATGTTAAGACTAAAGTCCAAAACTCACCACCATCTACGACAGAATTCGATATAATATCGCTAGCACCAGTGGTGTTTATGATAGCGCCAGTATCTACATTTATAGTAAACGATGAACTAATTAATCCTGACTCAAAAACACTTAATCTGGCAAATCCACCTGTTCCTTTTATTACCCGCGCTGATAAAGTGTGTACAGCTCCCTGAGCAAGCGACCTATCTTGGCGTCTTTCACAACGAGCATTGTCGTTTATTGCTGTTGCATCCAACACAGTAACAGCTCCAAATATGGGATTACTCTCTGTAAAAATAGATGCGTCTGGGCTTTGGTCAGCAGCGTCTTGCCAAGGAGACATGGTTAAGTTATTGCTGTTTAATATGTTGTTAGTCCGCTGCCCGTGAATCGAAACACCTTGCGGCTCTCCATCTTGCCAAGGCATAACAGGCGTATCATTTCCCGCTGTACGCAACACGCCAATAGCGTCGAAGCCAGTCTTGTCACTCGCTCGTGTGAACGTAATGAAATCGCTGAATACAGTGCGCTCTTTATTCCCTGCACTAACCCCATCGTACAACTCGTAACGGTTGTTAGCGAAATCAGCAATCATCGTACACTGCCGGTCAAATTCGAGTTGGGCGTTAAACCGATCTACGTTACCTGTAGCCTCATCAATCTGCTGCTGGTTATGTTGGATGAAGTCGGAAAAGTCATCTTGCAGCTGTTGCTTGAGGTACCCATAAGGCATCACAACTACATCGCCGGATTCAAGTGTGAGAGTAATGCTCTCTTCGGTGCTAGTTAAAAGCTGCTCGAAAACGCCCAGCACGTTATCTGTGATGTTCTCAGATTCTGCGAGGAGTTCTTTTATTTTTCGCTCGAGAGCCACGGAGAGAGACCCTGTTGGGAATGCTATTGCTGCTCGGCCACTCTCATCGCCCTGCTCCCAGTTTTCAATAAGTTCAATGAACTGGTTACCTTGCGAGTCCTTATACGATCGCAACACTTCAACTAATCGGAACGTGCCGACTTGAATGTAACTGCGGTCGCGAATCAGTCCTACGTCTGCGCCTCCGGTTACCTCAATGATAGGACTACCGTTAGTTACAGTTACTGTACCTTTCCAACCTGTTGGCATGGCTATACCTCACGAATTAAATGTGATTGAGGCGAACTCAAAATAATGGTTTACATAAATGCCTGTGATGAAGCGCTGCATCAGCTTCGTACTTCGAGGCTTCTGAATAATCTAGCGTTATTTACAAACCCTGATGCCTGGCTAGAACCAGACCAGGTTAAATACATTTGAAGTTGATACTGGCGATTTGTATAGAAAGGAAGCTGAGAATTGTTATTCAATAATGCGACGCCAACCGCTTGCTCATTCGTTTGCCCAGTATAAAATCCGCTACCCGGTTCACTTTGAAAAACCTGAACAGAGTACGACCGTTGCCAAAGAACTGTGTTCGATGCATCGATTATTCGAAGCGCGAGGCTAGCGTTTGTAATAGCCTGCTGGCTAAACCACTCGAACGCCCATGAGCCTGAATTAAATTCAATCTCCGCGACCCCGCCTACGACTTCATGATTCAACAATGCCACGGTCTGCCAAACACCGTTTGTTATGCTTGAAATCGACGGCAACACTGCCCTGCGTTCGACATTCCTACTTTGGTTCTTGGAGGTGTCGATCCAATAGATTCCGTTCGACTTATTACGCTCGTTGGGTAACAAGTTTTTGTCACCAGCCCACACCAACAGATCTGATGGAAGCTCGACAGTTCCTGGATCAACAACCCAGGATACTTCACCCGCGGTAACCACATGGCGCTTACCATAAAGAGCATTGGCCATAAGCGTGTGGGCTGCTATTGTGTCAGTTGCAACCAGGGAACCATTAATAAACACCGCCGGTGGCGACCACTCGGAATTCACATCGTATTGACGAGATAGTATCTCTGGGGGATCGACTCTATTCTGAGTGAATATATCTCCCCTCACCGGCTCACGGCCAACGAGGTCTATAAAGCGCTGAGTGATCGTCACTTGATTCGTAGATATATCGGGATAATCGGCGCCATACATACCTGCCCCTGGTTCACCTGCAGGGCCAATTTCTCCGGGGTCTCCAGGTTCCCCTGGGGAGCCTGGCTCTCCGGGTGCACCATCTTCTCCCCGGATATCATCGATGTTTCTTACTTCATGGCCATCTCCAAGTACCAGTCGACACTTAATCGCTAAAAGGTTCTCTTCAGTGTCCAGCCAAAACAGAGGGGTGAACGTTCCTTGTTGATCAACATTGCCGATTCGAGTGGTCGCCGCAATCAAATCGATATTAGAAGTTTTTCCGGTATTTGTGTTCACGTATCCGCTAATGCGGCCGTTCACATCCGTTAGCATTGCGCCTCGCGCAATGATATTTCCATCTTCGGTAACGAATGCACCTCCAAGCTGAGACACCGTTGCCGTGCTTCCGTCCGGTAACTCGATGCGAGCAGCTCGCAAAACCTCGGCTAGTGGAGCGCTAACCCATTCACG